>JALJPK010000035.1:0-11521 GCA_022968985.1 Pseudomonadales bacterium
AGTAGTTCCAGTTGATCCTGTGGTTCCAGTTGATCCTGTAGATCCTGTAGTTCCAGTTGATCCAGTAGATCCAGTAGATCCAGTTGACCCTGTAAATCCAGTAGATCCTGAAGAGCCAATAATTATTGAAAGTATAGAAGTTGTCCAGGTGCAAATTGAAGCTGTTTTAAATAAGCCTGCACCAGATAGGGATACAACAGAGGAAGTACAAGAACAAACCAATGAGACTAGAGTGGCGAAACAAGAAAAGTCATTAGATGCGCAAATTGAAAAATGTAACGATCAAGAAAATAATTGTGAGAAAGAAAAAGCGATCAAAACATTCGTAGGTCGCCTTTTAATAGGCGGGGAATTACCTGAATAATGCTTTTTGTTTTTATTACTTTAATTAGATACTGTATTTTAGTTTGTGAGGCATGAGTTTTTTTATTGCTTAAATACTTTGAATAATTGTTTTTTAATTAGGGGGTGTAAATGTTATTAACAGGTGATGAAAACTGTTTGTTATCTGTTAATTAAAGTGTAATCAAAGTGCTTTTTCTGAAATATTAGTGTTTATTGTAATGTGATTTTATAGTGGAATACTAAAGTTTAAGTTTGTATTTATTGAATAATTAAAATAATATTTAATCTATTTTTCAAACGGAAGTTTTAAATGAAATTGTATTCTTATATTTAAATTGAAAAACTATTAAAGTTAAATGTTCTGCTTAGAATTTCTAGGTATTATTAAGTGTCTAAATATTTTTTTCTATTAAATAAAGCTACATAGGTAATGAAATTTTAAAGGTGGTACCTAAACCTATTTTACTTGTTACTTCAATTTTTCCTTTATGACTTTTTATTATCCCATAAGATATGCTTAAACCAAGGCCTGTTCCTTCCCCTACGGGTTTGCTAGTAAAAAATGGGTCAAAAAGTTTGACTATATTTTCTTCTTTTATGCCGCATCCATTATCAATAATGGAAATAATTGCGTAACTTTTTTCCTTTTTTAGGTAAATGTCAATTAGACCTTTTTCAGCTATACCTTTTTCAACTACACCTTTTCCAGCTACACCTTTTTCAACTACCCCTCTTTCAACTACCCCTCTTTCAACAATGGACTGTTGAGCATTCATTAAAATATTAATAAGTACTTGATTGATTTGACCCGAAAATCCAGAAATTTGACATTCATCAATGATGTTTATTTTTATTTTTGAATTGTATTTTATTTCGTGTTTAATCATTTTTACTGTTTTTTCTATATTTTCGCGTAGATTAAATGTTGAAGGTGTTTCCATATCTTTTCTAGAAAATTGGTTCAAACTTGCAACGATGTCTTTTACTCTTACGAGTCCTTCATTGCAGTCATTTATTAAATCTGTAATATCATCAACAATAAAATCGATTTTTTTGTCTTGAATTAGATTGATTGTTTTTGTCGCTTGATCGTTATTTTTTAAATCTCCTAAAATATTTTTACTTTGTTGATAGTAGGTATTAATGTCATTAAAGTATAAGTCTAAAGTTTGTATGTTATTGGTGATAAATGCCAGTGGATTATTTATTTCATGTGCCACACCTGCCGCTAATGTGCCTAAACTAGCCATTTTATCAGCTTGCATTAATTGTAATTGGTTGTCTTTAAGCTGTTCGTAAGCCAGCTTTAACTTACTTTCTCTATCCCCCACAATGTTTACCATATGGTTGAAGTTTTGAATGAGTATTAAGAACTCTGAGGGGACGTGTTTGGGTAGAGAAATTTGAGTAGTATGACCTTTAGTCATCTCTAATGTGTGTTGGGTTAGTTTTAAAATAGGGTGTACAAAATAACGATTACCTAAGAACGCTGCAATTAAGCTGATTGTAAATGCAAAAAATATTAGAACGTAGAATAAATTTTGTAAAAAACTAAATGTGTTAGCGGTTATTTCATTTTGATTATATTGGTATGCTAGTTTTAATCCAAAAAATTCATCTTTTGAAATATGCATGTCACCTTTAATTTCACTGCCAAGTGTTAAAATAGTTTTTAATTGTTGATTTAATAATGATATTTCAATATTTTCAAATCGGTTTTTTAAGTTTAAATTGGACTTTAAATCAGTAAAAGGCAGCTCTAATATAAAAAAACCTTCAGTATAATTGTTGTAAACAATCGGTATTACTAATTCGAAATAGTTCTTATCACTAGTGATTAAACGTTGGCTGTTGCTTGTTATATCATTACTTAAAGTATTAAACCAAATGGCATCTGCATAGTGATTGTTATTGTTATTGTCAGCAAAGCGTTGATAGAGTACTTTTCCACTAAAATCTAATATTTTTTGTTGATACTGTTTACGTTGAATAAATAGGTCAACAAAAAAATCTTTTAAGTTTTCAATATTCTGTTCAGGTTGCATAACGGCCTGATTCATAATGGGGAACTGACTTTGTGTTTTAAATTCATTAAAACGAACTTTAATGTAATTGTTCATTTCATGGCTCAATCCATCGACGGTTATGTCGATTTGATCAACACGTTGTTTGGTTAGTGTTTTTTGTAAACTAAACCAAACAAATGTTAATAAAACCGTGCTAAGAAGTAGCATGCTGGCCATTACAAATATTGTAAAGCTACGACTTGTGCTAATAGTTTTGTTATTCAATATTTTTAATGACCCCATTAATATCATAAAACCCCATAACAAAATCACTGGCGTTTAATGCTTCATGAGCATCGATATCATTTGGGTTATTAGAAAAGGGGTGTTGGTAAGTCTTAATTAACCCCTGCACAGGCGTGATTAAGTTTTCTAATGATTGTTTAAGTAATAATCGGTCTTGTTGAATGTTGCCACTAAATTTTATGTGATTACTTGCACTGATCCATAATTTCATTAAATCATAACCGTGTATAAAACCAGATGGCGCTTTAATGTCGGCAGGACCCTGAATATCATCAAATATACTCTGCGCTTGTTTTAATACCTTGTTACTAAAATCATTTGGTTTGAAAAACGAAAATGAGGTTTGGATAAATTGTAAGTCAATTTTTTTAAGATTTTCTGGGCCAATGCTTTCTGGGAAATCACCACCAGTAATTCCCCAGTGGGATCGAATGGGTAGTTGGTGTTTTAAAGGTAATTCTAACATTGCATTAGCAAAGGTTTTACCTTCGGGAGAATTAGCCACAAGAAAAATCACATCCGCTCCAGAGTTGGCGATATTACGTAATATTATTTTGGCATTGTTTAGGCTTAAGCCCCACTTAAACCAAGTGACACTTGCTGGTAAATGATTATGTTTGGTAAGAGTAGTATTGATCGTTTTGTGATTACTTTTACCCCAGCCTGTATCTTCTAACAATAAATATGGAAACTTAAATCCTTCGTTTAAGGCTGATTGAGTAATCACACCACCAGCTTTGCTATCGTCGATGGATAAACGGAAAATCCAATTTCCCCCCTCTGTTCTTGTAATGGGTCCTGCGGCAGCCCAAGGATCGAGCATTAATATTTTGTTATTATTAATAAACTGTTTATTAGCTAATAATGGTGGGCTGTGTAAACCACTAAAAACAGAAATAGCAAGATCATCTTTTAAAAATTGTTTTAGATGAGCGAGAGATCGAGGGCTACTGCCACGATGGTCTTTTTTGATCACTGCTATGGGAATACCTTGAATTTGATAATCGTGCTCAGATAATGCCGTTAACATACCTCTGTAAATGGCTTCACCTGATGTGATAGCGTTTGTTTGATCCGCATCTAAATATATATTTAAATTTTTATAAGGAGCGCAGTAGGCGTTTAAACTAAGTAATAGTACAAAAAATATAAAAGGGTATTTCATAAATAATCCAGTTGAATTCTGATCTTAAATTTTAAGTTTAGTTAAAAGGTTGAAATTCACAAGCCTGTTGCTTATTCAAAAAGTGTATTAAACAAAGAGTTGTGTATGTTCAGGGCTAAATATGATTTAAGTCATTTTATAACTGAGTTCTTAATATTTATATGCATTTTATTAAGCTGTGATATTAAAAAATATAATTGTATTTTTTGTGAAATAATTAACGATTTTAATCAATCAAAAAAATAGTCAAAATGTCTAGGTGTGAGTTGGTTTGATGAGAATTAAAAGGTAGGCGTTGTAATAGTTCTAAATGGCCAATTTACTCAAGGGTATATTTGAGGCTAGTTAATGTGCTTTTAATATTGGGATGGATACAAAAACGATGTCAGCTAGGCAAACTTAATATTAAAATTTGTACAAATATCATTAAACTAATTGAGCCAATGGTCAAAAAGATGTGAAAAACAATGGATGAGTCTAATAACCTTCTATTTCGTTTTCTTCTAATTATTAGACTTATTAACATAGATAATGTCGCGATTATTATCAATACATTGGCGTAGGGTAACCATTGCCTTAACCATGAACCTCTCAAATATTCGTTATGATATTTCGCTGTCGCTGTTTGCATTTCGGGTTGTGCTAAATATAAAAAACATAATGCAGCAACAATTAACAAACAACCAATAGTGCTGGTGAATGTGGCCAATTTCACCCATTTGTCATGATGTGTTCTTCGGTCGTGTTTAATAATACATCCCCATTAATTGAAAATGTTGTTTAAATTAACTTAAGTATAGAATAGTTACCTTTGAGCGCTTAGGTCGATTTAAACAGTGTTTTACAACAAACAACAGCAACTGATACCTAATTCTGCTATGATGCGCGCTTTTTCCCCCTTTCTCCAAATTAAGGCTCAATTGTATGTGCCTTAATACGTAATTGAGTAGTATACAAATGAGTTTTGATTCTTTAGGTTTATCGTCTGAAATTTTAGCCGCAGTCACAGAAAAAGGGTATAAAACCCCTTCACTTATTCAAGAAAAAGCGATTCCTGTTATTTTACAAGGTAAAGATATTTTAGCTGCAGCTCAAACTGGATCAGGTAAAACTGCTGGTTTTGT
The DNA here is from genome assembly GCA_022968985.1 of Pseudomonadales bacterium. Taxonomy (GTDB): domain Bacteria; phylum Pseudomonadota; class Gammaproteobacteria; order Pseudomonadales; family Natronospirillaceae; genus Marinicellulosiphila. The sequence goes on from JALJPK010000035.1 coordinate 4,947, forward strand.
GTTGCCTATATTGCAATTATTATCTAAGGGCAAAAAAGCAGGCCCAAATAAAGCACGTACTTTAATTTTAACACCTACTCGTGAATTGGCTGCTCAGATTTATGAAAACGTTCAAACCTATAGCAAATACTTAGATTTAAAAGCGAATGTGATTTTTGGTGGTGTAAAACCAAACCCTCAAATGATGAAATTACGCAGAGGCACCGATGTATTGGTCGCTACTCCTGGTCGTTTATTAGATTTGATTAATCAACGTGCAGTGTCATTAAATGAACTAGAAATATTAGTATTAGATGAAGCCGATCGTATGTTGGATATGGGTTTTATCCATGACATTAAACGTATCATTAAAATGTTGCCACCTAGGCGTCAAACATTGTTGTTTTCAGCTACTTTCTCTGCTGAGATTCGAAAATTAGCTAAACAATTAGTGAATAACCCAGTAGAAATTTCAGCTACCCCAAAAAACCAAGCGGCGCCTACAATTATTCATAAAGTGCATCCTGTTGATAAAAGTAAAAAACCTGCATTATTAGTGCATTTAATTAAGTCACAAGAGTGGACTCAAGCATTGGTATTTACTAGAACCAAACATGGCGCAAACCGTTTGGTTAAATACATTGAAAACAATGGCATCACCGCAGCAGCCATTCATGGTAATAAATCTCAAGGCGCTCGTACAAGAGCATTGGCTGAATTCAAAGCAAACGAGATTCGTATTTTAGTGGCTACTGATATTGCCGCTCGTGGTATTGATATTCATCAGTTACCACAGGTTGTGAATTTTGAATTACCAAATGTAGCTGAAGATTATGTACACAGAATTGGTCGTACAGGTCGTGCTGGTCGTACGGGTAATGCGGTTTCTTTAGTGTGTAATGATGAGTTTAAAGATTTGTCTGGTATCGAAAAATTGATTCAAAGTGAAATCGAGCGTGTTGAAGTTGAAGGTTTTAAACCCGTTAATGTTTTGCCGGCTTCAAACTTGGCTAAAAAAGCTAAAAAACCTAAAAAATTCAGTAAATAAGGGTTTCTAACTCAAAAGAGCATTTAAGCATTAAGTGCTCTTTGTTGTTACTCCTACATAATTCTTCGTTAGATTCCTGCAAGCTGTGCTTTTAGAATGATCTATTTAATAGTGATTTTTATTATCTTTAGCTTTTCTGCCCTAAAAATACTATTCGCAAAAACCTTAAAAACTCCTTTAAAATCAAATAAATAGACGTTCGATTATATTGTTGGTGGTGATTAAGCCAAATAACAAAGCGGCCTAAATACAGCTGTTATGCTTTTTCAATAATAGTTATTATTTCGATTTTATGCACACGGAATCAAAGCAATATTTTACAAAATTATCGTTTAATTAATGCCATTATAAAATTATCAAAAAAAGTACATTATTTAAAAGCGTGATTTGTAAATATTTGTTATGATCTTGCTTATATATGCCTTTACGGCTCTTTTTTAATTTGATGGGATCATTATGTCTAACGATTTTAAGCAAGAAGCGCTGGATTACCACGCAAACCCAAAACCAGGAAAGTTATCTATAGAATTATCAACGAGTGCAGAAACGGCTCATGATTTAGCATTAGCCTATAGCCCAGGTGTTGCAGAGCCAGTAAAGGCGATTGCAGAAAACCCTGAAGATGCTTACAAATACACAATGAAAGGCAATTTAGTCGCGGTTATTACTAACGGTACTGCGATCTTAGGTTTAGGTAATTTAGGGCCTTTGGCTTCTAAACCTGTGATGGAAGGTAAAGGTTTATTGTTTAAGCGTTTTGCTGATGTGGATTCAATTGATATTGAAGTAGATACTACTGATGTTGATGATTTTGTTAAAACAGTTGCTAACATTGCTGAAACATTTGGTGGTATTAACCTTGAAGATATTAAAGCACCTGAGTGTTTTGAAATTGAAAAGCAGTTAATTGAAAAATGTAATATTCCAGTTTTTCATGATGATCAACACGGAACGGCGATTGTAACGGTTGCGGGAATGTTAAATGCCCTTGAAATTCAAGGTAAAGACATCGCTACTGCTAAAATGGTTTGTTTAGGTGCGGGCGCAGCGGCGTTTGCATGTACTAAATTATTGATCACAGCGGGTATTAACCCTAAAAACGTATATATGTTAGATCGCCAAGGTGTGATTCACACTGGTCGTACTGACTTAAACAAATACAAACAACAGTTTGCTGTTGAAACGGATAAACGTACATTGGATGACGCAATTGAAGGCGCGGATATCTTCTTAGGTTTGTCAGGTCCTAATCTTGTGACTAAAGAGCAAATTGTGAAAATGGCGCCTAAGCCAATTATTTTTGCATGTTCAAACCCAGATCCTGAAATTGCACCGTCTGAAGCTTTGTCGGTTCGTGATGATTTGATTATGGCTACTGGTCGCTCTGATTTTCCTAACCAAGTAAATAACGTATTAGGTTTTCCTTTTATCTTTCGTGGTGCGTTAGATATTCGTGCAACTCGTATTAACGAAGAGATGAAATTAGCAGCCGCTCATGCAATTAAAGAGCTAGCTAAAACGGATGTACCTCAATATGTGGTTGATGCATACGGCGGAGATCCATTGTCATTCGGTAAAGACTACATCATACCTAAGCCATTAGATGAGCGTTTATTAAACGCAGTTGCTGGTGCAGTAGCACGTGCTGCTGTAGACACAGGTGTGGCAAGTTTGCCTTTACCTGAAAAGTATAAAATTTAATTAAATATTAGATGTAAAAAGCCCTTGTTAAGTGATTAGCAGGGGCTTTTTTGTATCTGCCGTTTGTTTTGTTTGAACATTAACGAAGTTGATTCAAGTATTTAATTCATTTGAAGTATGTTGTAAATATTATGTTAGTTAATGATTAAATGGGTTCGAAATTTTGATGTAGGTTAAAGAGGCTTATACGCTGAATAAGTTAATATTTAGTATTTGAAAAGCAGGCAGTTATTGTACTAGGGAGGTTTGAGCTTGAGTGATTAATTATCAGTAGATATTATGGTTTTGTAATTAGGGGAGTAAGTGTGTTGTTTATATTTATAAAAGGCATAAAAAAACCGCGTATTACGCGGTTACTTTGAATTAGAGGGGTTATTATTGGTCCCTGTAAGATCTTTCTTTTATTTCTTGGCGATTCTTCTCTTCTGCGCATAAAGTCGCAGTAGGTCGAAGTAATAGGCGTTGAACGCCAATTGCGTCGCCAGTAATTTTGCAATATCCAAAATCATCTTGTTTGATACGAGCAAGTGCTTGCTCAATTTTAGGTAATAACTTTGTTTGGCGATCTAAGAAACGCAATTGTAATCGACGTTCTTCTTCTTGTGCCGCTTTGTCTAATTCATCCGCTTCGTATGTTTGAGAAGATAAGTTATCACGCGCTTCTTTAAGATGTACTTTGATGTCTGCGGCTTCAACCAATAATAACTCGCTAAAATATGCAAGTTGTTCATCGTTCATGTAATCATCTTCTGGCATTGCGAGTAATTCTTGTTTAGTTAGCATCGCTTGTTTCCTATATATAATGACGCCTAGATTTTTGATGTCCAAAGGCGTTAGAAATTTAATGATGAAGTTTAGACCATAATCAACGAAGATGATGTAATAAACAACCCATTAAAGATTGCGCTTATCAAGCGGGCGCACATCTTATATCATTATGTAAACATTTGTGAAGAAATTTTATCAAATATGAGTCATAACACATTTATTATGTAGGAATACTATGCAACCTGTATATCGTTTAACTATTTCTTGCCCCGATGCAGTGGGCATTGTGGCGAAGGTGAGCCAATTTTTGGCTCAACATAACGGCACCATTACAGAAGCCAATCATCATGCAGATTTAAATACTGGATGGTTTTTTATGCGCAACGAAATAAAAGCAGATTCCATACCTTTTGATTTAAATGCTTTTTGTGAGGCGTTTGAACCGATTGCAAAATCGTTAAATATGAAATGGAAAATAACGGATTCTCGTATTAAACCCAAAGTAATTTTGATGGTAAGCAAACAAAATCATTGTTTAGTTGATTTATTAAATCGCTGGCACAGTGGTGAATTGGATTGTGAAATTTGTTGTGTGATTTCAAATCATGATGATTTGTCGGAACAGGTGAATTGGTATGGTTTAAAATATCATCATGTACCAATGGATCCAAATAACAAACAAACACACTTTGATGCAGTGGCGAGTTTAATTGAGCAATATCAAGCGCAAACCATTGTGCTTGCCAGATATATGCAAATATTACCCAAAAGTGTCTGTGAAAAATACGAAAACCAAATCATAAATATTCATCATAGTTTCTTGCCGTCATTTGCTGGCGCGAAACCATATCATCAAGCTTATGATCGGGGTGTGAAACTAATTGGTGCAACTTGTCACTATGTCACACAAGAATTAGACGCGGGTCCGATCATTGATCAAGATGTGGCTAGAATCACTCATCGTGATGTCACCCAAGAAATGGTTCGCTTGGGTAAAGATGTGGAGCGAAGTGTGTTAGCACGGGGGCTACGCTGGCATTTACAAGATCGAGTGATCGTGCAGGGCAATAAAACCGTGGTTTTCAGCTAGTTAAAACAGTTTAAATATTGGTGGTAATATATTTATTACCCATAAAAAAAGTATGAAAAATGTCGAAAAAAGTTGATTTTTTTGCATATTTCTATATAAAGGTGCTCATTTTTACAATGTCACAAAATTCACATTTCGATGCTCCTTTATGGGGCGTTGTTAATAGATAACCCCGCACTGAGGAATCTGCATAATGCAAGATAATGAATACGGGTTTTTTGATGATGCAAACAAAGAGGTTGTTATCAACACGCCATACACGCCAACACCATGGATTAACTACTTAGGTAATGACGGCTTTTACGCTTTAATTTCTAACACAGCAGGCGGGTATAGTTTTTACCGTGATCCTAAATTTCGTCGTCTAACTCGTTACCGTTATAACAACATTCCTGCCGATTCAGGCGGACGTTATTTCTACTTCAACGTAGACGGAGAAACTTGGGCAGCAGGTGGTCGTCCAGTTGATACTAAATTAGATAAATACGAATGTCGTCACGGCATGGGTTATTCTAAATTTAACGTTGAAAAAAATGGCATTGAGTCAACTTTGACTTCTTTTGTTCCATTAAAAACAACGGCTGAAGTACATCGTTTGCAAATCACCAACAACAATGATGTTACTAAAACAATCGATTCATTCTCTTTCATTGAATGGTGTTTGTGGAATGCTGAAGATGATGGCGCTAACTTTCAACGTAACCTTTCTACTGGTGAAGTTGAAGTTGAGAAGAATACAATCTTCCATAAAACTGAATTTCGTGAACGTCGTAGCCATTACGCGTTCTACAGCTGTAACCGCGATATGGATGGTTTTGATACAGATCGTCAAGACTTCATCGGTACGTACAACAGCTTTGCAAACCCTAAAGTGGTTGCAGATGCAAAATCTACAAACAAAATTGCTCACGGTTGGTCTCCAATCGCGTCTCACCATAACAAGTTAGTACTTGCTCCTGGCGAAACAGTTAGCTTGATTTATGTATTAGGTTACATTGAAGTTGAAGACGATGATAAGTGGGAATCTAAAGGCGTTATCAATAAGAAACCTACTTGGGCGATGCAAGAAAAATTCAACACTGATGAATTGTTCGACGCTGAATTAGCTAAGTTAGCAGATTATTGGACCGGTTTATTAGAAAATATTGTTGTTGATACTCCAAGCGAACCTTTAAACCGTTCATTAAATATCTGGAATCAATACCAAAACATGACAACGTTTAACTTGTCACGTTCTGCTTCGTTCTACGAATCAGGTATTGGCCGGGGAATGGGCTTTCGTGATTCTAACCAAGATACAATTGGTTTTACGCACATGGTGCCAAGTGAAGTACGCGAGCGTATTTTAGATCTATCTGCTATTCAAATGTCAGATGGTTCTGCTTATCACCAGTACCAGCCGTTAACTAAAAAAGGTAACGCAAACGTTGGTGGTAACTTCAACGATGACCCTATGTGGTTAGTGCTTTCAACTGCAAACTACATCAAAGAAACTGGTGATACTGGTATTTTGGATCAAGTGCTTCCGTTTGAAGATACTCCAGATGTTAAAAATATCCATTTTGATCATTTGACGGCTTCGTTTAATCACGTAATCAACAACTTGGGACCACACGGTTTACCATTAATTGGTCGTGCGGATTGGAACGACTGTTTGAACCTTAACTGTTTCTCTACAGAGCCAAATGAATCATACCAAACTACTCAACGTGGTGACTCTAAAGTGGCTGAATCAGTGATGATTGCTGGTCAGTTCGTACTTTACGGTAACGAATACGCACGTATTTGTGATCTTCGTGGCTTAACTGATGAAGCAGCACGTGCTCGTGTTGAAATTGCTAAAATGGTTGCAACGGTTGATCAACATGGTTGGGATGGCGAATGGTTCATTCGTGCATACGATTCACGTGGTAAGAAAATCGGTTCTAACGAATGTGAAGAAGGTAAAATCATAATTGAGTCCCAAGGTTACTGTTTGATGGCTGGCAT
>JALJPK010000035.1:11531-35456 GCA_022968985.1 Pseudomonadales bacterium
GCATCGGTTATGATGATGGTCGTGCAATTAAAGCATTGGATTCTGTTAATGACATGTTATTAGCTGAGCATGGTTTGGTATTAAACAACCCTCCATTTAGCGAATATGACAAGTACATAGGTGAGATCACATCTTACCCACAAGGTTACAAAGAAAATGCGGGTATCTTTACGCACAATAACCCTTGGATTGTAGTTGCTGAAACTATGGCGGGTCGTGGTGATCAAGCGTTTGATTACTTCTCTCGTTTCACACCTATGTTCCGTCCACAAGACATGGAATTACATAAAACTGAGCCGTATTGCTACAGCCAAATGATCGCTGGTAAAGATGCTGCGATTCCTGGTGAAGCGAAAAACTCTTGGTTAACCGGTGCTGCTGCATGGTCTTTCTACACAGCAACTCAGTACATTCTAGGTATTATGCCGGATTACTCAGGTTTATTAATTGAGCCTTGTATTCCAACTGATTGGACAACTTATAACGTTAAACGTAACTTCCGTGGCGCGTCTTATGATATTACAATCAACAACCCTAACGGCGTAAGCAAAGGTGTTGTAAGTATTGAAGTAGATGGTAAAGCAATCGAAGGTAATATCATCGATTTCGCTACATTCTCTGGTACACATACTGTTGTAGTTACAATGGGCTAATTATTTAGATTTGATTTTTTGAAATTTAAAAAATTAAAATTCTAAATATGGCTAAAAGCCTCGATCAAGCAATTGATCGAGGTTTTTTTTTACATAAAGAAAGCGGATGTGAAATTTGAAAAATAAAGTGGCTCGTTTAATCGGTTTTATTATTATTGTTTTTGTTGTGAGTGATTTACACGCGGCGGATATGAGACGCATTAAAAACGAGAATTTATTATTTGATACATCGGTTGCTTTAAAAAAAACAATTACTAAAAAAATATCAGGAAATATTAATTTCTACCGATCGCAATTAAAGGATTTAAAACAACAGCGTACATTAAATAGACAACTTAAAGATGAGCGTTTAATTATTAAAAAAATATTTAATGCTTATGGCTTTTATGATGCGGTTATTCACTCGGTGATTGTTAATACAGATAAAAAAATAGCTTTGTTACAGATGGATCAATTTAATGATTTTTTAATTCAAAGTAATCGTTCTGAAGCTTTTTTATTCAAAAAGAAGGGGTATCGAATTGCCTATCAATTTAAATTAGGTAAAGTGTATAGAATTAAAAAACTAGAATTTAATGGGGTTCTAGAGTTGGCGGGCATTGATAAGGTCTTAATTGAATTATATACAGAGGGGGCGTTACGCGCACAAAATGTATTAGATGCCTTTGAATTAATTAAATTAAACATCGCACAGAATCAATGTTTTGTTGAAGGTAAATTAACTTACGATGTGCAATTAGACACTAAAAAAAATGAAGCGGATATTGAATTTAATTATGATGAAACATTCTCTAGTTTTTTTAAATCAGATGATGTGGTTGGGTTAAGCAGTATTAATAATGAGTGGTTAATCGCTCAAATGGGCCTTAAAAGGAATAAATGTCTAAATAAATCGAAAATCAATAATGCGATTTTAAAATTATACGCCACCAATTTACTTGCAAGAGTCAGTTATACATTAGAAAAAGCACCAGCTAAAAACGGCACACAATCCGTTATTATACATTTGAACGTCATAGAGCGTAAACATCGTACAATCGCCGCTGGCGGAGGTTTAAGTACGTCTCAGGGTGCTTACTTGAGTGGGTCTTGGCAGCATAGGAATGTATTTGAAAAAGCGGAACAGATTAATGTAGAAAGTTTTGTTGGTTCGTTCGAGCAGTTAGTTTCCAGTGAAATGATAATACCTAGAATTAAATTTTATGATTTTGGGTTGTCATTACGATCACAATTACATCGATTTTCTAAAGATGAAAATGTTGATTTTGAATGGGTTAATAAAATATCACTGTTTAAAAAAATAAATAAATATACCGTGTATAACGGATCGTTAAAATTATCAACTAAATTAAAAATACAAGATAAAATTGAACAGCAGGCCTTAAATCAATTGTATTTTCCTAATTTTATTACATGGGATGAACGTGATGATATTGTAAACAGTACTCATGGTATTTATGTGCAAGCGGGTGTTACCCCTGTGTGGGATATCAAAAATATGAAAGTGGGGTTTATTGATTATCATTGGGTAACAAAAGGTTTTTATACATTTAAGTATCCTTTACCTATTACATTGGCTTTAAAATATGAAGGCCAAATCATCGATGTTAAACAAGCGTCATTGTTGCCAGCAGATGAGCGTTTATATCTTGGTGGTGGCAGTGATATGAGAGGATTTGCATTCGAAAGTATTAATGCCAATGAAAATGGTGGTGTGCACTCTAGTGTGTTTAGTTTTGAAACTCGTTTTAGGATGAGTGAAACCATTGGTTTTGTTGCTTTTTACGATGTGGGTTATTTAATTGAAGGGGTTAATACGCAAACGAATACGGACACTGGTTTAAATACTACAAAAAATTGGTACAGCGCGGCAGGTGTTGGGTTTAGATATTACACCTCGTTTTTTCCAATACGAGTGGATGTCGCGTTACCTATTCAGGTTTTTGACGTAGAAACCGCCAAGTATCAATTTTATATCAGTATAGGGCAGTCGTATTAATGAAAAATTTAATTAAGAAAATTCTGAAAAGATTACTTTATATCGTATTAGCAGTATTTAGTGGAATAGTTATTGTTGTTTTGTTGGTTGCTTTTAATTCAACTGTACGCGAGTCATTATTGCTTAGTGTCTTTAAATATGTGGATGATCAAATAGAAATTGAGAATTTACAAAGTCCAAACCTATCTACTTATCATTTTTCAAAATTAAAATATGCGGACATTAAAATTGAGTCGGGTGAGTTAGTGATTCGTCCAATGCAATTACTTGTAAATGTTTTGTATATTGAAAAACTAGAGATCGAAACTTTGCCTTTGGATTTTCTGTTTAAACCCGAGTCTGATTCAGCAGCGCGTAATCAACCCACCAAATTAGATTATTCGGAATTTCTAGATATTAAAATCCCTATTGATTTGGTGGTTGAGTCTTTAACTGTCAATCATTTAATTGCCGATCAAAACAATGTAAAAGTAACTGGGGCGATTACATGGTCTGTTATCAAAACAGCACCTGATCTTAATTTAGTGATTACTGAAAACGATAACTACCTGAATTTAAAAATTGATTCGTATTCTAAAAATGGATTTAAGCTAAATACCCAACTTAAATGGGATGATTTTTATGGTTACAAGGATATACGACAATCGTTAAACTCAAATGTGAAAATTCTAGATAATCAATTGATTAAGCTCGATATTAAACAGCTGGATTTAAACTTTTCTTTGAATAAAATTGTTGTGAACTCGCAAGTTAACGGCAATTTATTATTAGACTTAAATACTCAGAATCAACAAATTATTAATCTTGATGCAATTGTTAATAATTCAGTGGTGGATATAGACGCTCAGATTATTAAACAAAATGTAAAAGCAAAAGTGGATGTGACTGAGTTTGACGTGTCAATTATTCAGGTGTTATTACCTGATAGTGATATTGCTAAACACAGTGAAGGTAAGTTGACAGCTAGTTTTTTAATAGACGGTAATATATATCGACCCGCTATTAATGCAAATATTCTATTGGATGCTTTTGTTTATGATGAAATAGTTCAAGCTGAAATTAAGATTAACACCCAAGATGAAATTGTAATACTAGAGGCAGATATTAATTCAGGGTTTTTAGAGACAAAAGTGATTGCTGATATAAATGTAAAAAATAAAAAAATAGACTTTAACTTGGATGTGATTAACGTTAATGAAAAAATTAAAAAGCTGAATTTATTTAAGTTAGATAAACCTTTTGTTAATACTAATATTGATATAGGCGGAATCATCAAAGGTGATGCCGATTTTTCAAATGAACTAATGATCAATTGGCAGACTAAGCTAAGTGCCAAACTACAAGAAAATGAAAAATACTTAGATGTTGAACTTAAAGCCGATGGTGACTTAGTGGCTTTAAGCTTTTCTGAAATAGTGATCAGTAATGTAAATAATTCTCTAAAAGCATCAGGTGAATTTGAGTTTAAGAATATTGAAATGGCGTTAGATGTTCAATTTGAATTGAATAATCTGGATGATTTATTATGGGTGAATGAGATATTGTCAGATATTGATATCCAAAAGAAATGGGTTATACAAGACTATGTGGATATTTATCAACAGGACGTGTACGAATATTTGACTCTATTTCAGGCTGGTTTTAAAGGTGATTTCGACTATTTAAATCAAGGTGATGATTTATTTTTAAATGAATTTAGATTAAATGTTAATCATGAAAATCGACTTGATTTTGATTTTACATCAAGTTCAATCAACTTAAATACAATAACAGCTAAAAATTCAACAGGTTATTTAAACTGGAAAGGTTCAGTTTTTAATTTAAGTGGTGATGTTGCGTGGGATGATGAAAATAATTTTAATCTTGAATTTAGTCAAGTTGAGTCAGATGTGGTTAATCCCATCATTAAATTTTATGAGTTTAATGATTATGCAATATTTGATTGGCAAACAACGGGTGAAGTGCTGTTTACCCAAAAGTTTGAAAATGTAAATTGGGATCTCAATGCCGATGTACATTTATTTAAAGAAAATCGTTTTATAAATATGGATATTTTAGCAAACGGTGATCTTAAAAAACTCAAAATAGAGTCGTTATTCGCTTCAAATATAAATAATAGTGCAACCGTAACCGGTGATTATGATATCGAAAATTTCATAATTGATGTAAATGCAGATTTTGATGTTAATGCATTATTTACTATTCCTTGGGTGAGTGAAGTTTGGATTGACGAGGTACTTCAAGAAAAATGGTTGCTCAAAGAAAATATTAGTGATTACAAATTAAATGTGCCGCAGTCGGAATCTATTTTAAATTCAAGCGCTAAAGGTAAGTTAGATATTTTATATAGTGATGATCTGTTTAAACTAGAAAATATGGATCTAAGTGTTAATAGTGAGTTTTATAATCAATCTATTCATAGTGAAATTAAATCCAAATTAATGGATATTAATACGATGGATTTAATTGGATTAGATATTCAAATTAAAAATGATAAACAAAATATTGTTATATTGGGTGATTTTTCCTATGAGTTAAATAATGATTTGTCGTTGAAATTTAATAATATTGATTCGATATTGGTGTTTGATGTGTTGGAATTTTATGCAGTAGAAAAAATTGATGGTGTTAGTTTTATTTCTAGTGGTGATTTTAAAATTGATGGTTTATATCAACAACCCAATCTATTGTTAAATTTAAATAATTTAGTGACTTACGATGGTATTCCATTTGATGTTGAATTAAATTTAGAATCGTCGGATTTGTTAAGCGACTTAAGTGCCAACTTGATATTGAAATTACAATGTAAACATGAAAAATATCCAGTTAATCTGGTTTTAGAATCTAATTATAAACAAGATGTTATTACGATATCAAGGTTAAATGCCGATTTATTAGATAGTGGTTATTTTTCATTTAAAGGTCGGTATGAAAATGATTTTATTGAGGCTGATCTGTTAGCGGGGATTTTAAATGTTGAATACGATTATCAGTTTGATATAAAAAAATTAAATGATTTTTTGATCAATAATTTAGAATTAGACCCAATGTTTTTTGAAATTTACGGAGATGTTGAATCCAGTGGATCAATAACTGGTGATATTTTGAATTTAAATTGGTTGTCACAAATTTTTGTTGATAGCACAGTATTAACCCAAATAGGTGTTGATCCGGTTAATGTAAAATTGATGCATAATATAAAAACCAATAATAATATGATTAATCATGAATTATTATTTGATTTAGATCAAAAAAATAAATTGATGCTAACGGGTAAACATGAAAACAACATCGAATCTTTATTTAATGATCCGATGGCGGTTGATTGGGATATGATTGTCAATTTTAAGGGGCAGATAAATCCATTAATTAAAATTATTCCTGATGTGGATGAACAACTTTTTGGTGATGTGTTATTTGATTTAGCTGTTTCAAATATTGATGGGGTTTTGAAGTCAACAGGAAGCGGTAGTGTAAAAAAAGGCCGTTACTTAAATGACGATCTTGGTTTGGCTGTTAATCAATTTTCATTGAGTAGCCAGTTAAATGACAAAATTGTCACCCTTGATATTAAAGCTAAAGATGACAGTCGTGGCGCTATTAATAGTAAAGGTCGATTCGAACTGTCAAAAGATATATTAAACAGTGTGTATGTCGAAATAGAATTTCTAAAGGCGCAGTTGATTGATCGGCCGGATGTTGATAGTCAGTTAGATGGTAAAATTATAGTCACCGGGGATGTCAATCAACTGTTGGTGTCTGGAGATATTATTGCAAAACAGACTTCCATTTATTTAGATAAAATGCAGTTGGTCGGAGTGCCACAAATAATCGTCTCTAAAAAAGATCAATCACAAAATGCCGCTTCTGCTTTTTTTGAAACCATAAATTTGGATGTGAACGTTTCAACAGATGATAAAACCAAAGTGTCTGGGCGTGGCGTAAAAATGAACCTTACTGGTAATGCGACAATACAAGGCAATTTAGATGAGCCACTTATTTTTGCTGAGTTAAATTTATTAAGTGGTCAGTTTGATTTATTTACTCGTATTTTCGAAATAGAAAAAGGTTTGGTCAGAATGGAAAATGACGATGTGTTTGTTGAATTACAAGCCAGACACGTTAGAAACTCCGTTGAATATGTTGCGTTAATATCCGGTGTAGAAGGGCGTTACGATATTCAATTAAGCTCAGTCCCTGTATATGATCAAAATCAACTGATATCACAATTGATGTTTGGTAAAAGTATTGAAAAAATCAATGCATTTCAAGCATTAAGAATGGCGCAAGCGCTTTCGTATTTAAATAATAACGGCTCACAATACGATGTATTAAAAACAACAGAAGATATTTTGGATGTGGATAATATAGATATCCAAACTATTGATGGTGTCATGCAGCTATTAGTTGGTAAGTATTTAAATGATAGAGTGTATTTGCAATTAGGCACGTCACGTTCATTGGATCAATCTAATGTGAATGGTTTATTAAAAATTGAATTAAATGAAAACTTAGAACTTAAAACTTACAGTGGTACAAACGAAAATAGCAGTGGTATTGAATTACAATGGAAAAATGACTATTAGGTGGGTAGCTAGTTGGTTGATTAGTTGTTAATAAGGGATTGAGATTAGGTTTTAAGTGGGAGATTAAATAAAAAAAACCAGGTAATAATTAATATTACCTGACGTGGTACATTACCCATTGATCATAACCGGTTAAAATTTTGATTCGATTGTTGAGTCTGGATGTTAGAGTATTGTCTAAAGAATCAATAATCAAAGGTTTGTTATTTAGTTCAATTAATTTTCGTTTATTAGCCACTACAACAATTTGTTCGGGTTGTAATTGTTGTAAAACCTGTTGATTAAACTGATGGTTGCCTCGGCCGAAAATATGCCCTTGGCCACCAATAACACTGATTAAAATGCTAAAAGGGTGGGTTTGCATTAAATCAAGAATTTCTGAGGCGGTTAAATCTTGTTTGATTAGTTGCTTATTAAAAATACAATCAACCCCCAATAACGTGTTTTCTAAATTTAATTTACCCATCAAACAGTCGAGTGTTTTCCCTGAACCTATAAAATAAAGGTGATAGTATTCAAATCCTTCAATTAAATAATCGGCAAATTCTTCATTTAATAATACGTCAATTTCTACGCCACCCATTTTAACTGCTTGAATAAATTCAGGTGCACTAGGTGTAATCATTTCACCAAAGAATTTTGATTGAACCTGACCCTGTCTAAATGCGTCTTCGTTAATATCTCTAACTTCTTGTTGTGAAATTTCAATAATAGGGTTGTGACAGATTGATATTAGGCATCTTGCTGCATCTTGAGGGGTGAGTGCGTAAACACCTGAGTGGATTTTAACGCCAGCAGGAATACCCAAAACCGGAATCGATTGCCCAATTACACAAAAAAGGTCTCTAGCGGTGCCGTCACCACCCGCAAATAAAATTAAATCAACGTTTTTGTCGAGTAATAATTGAGCGATTATTTGGGTGTCTTTTGCGCTGCTCTTTGCGCTAGTTGGATGATTAACTAAGGTGTAAGGCATATTGGTTTGGTCTAAACAGTGACTGCCCATATCACCTTTTGCGCAAATCCATTCAATGTCTAAAGTTTCAGATTGTGTTTCTAAATAACTTAGGCATTGTAGGGTCTTCTTATCAGCTGTTTGTTCGGCTCCCAATAAAAGAGCTGCTTTGACGATATTTTCTCCGTCAGAGCCCTTTAACGCAACTTGCCCACCTATTCCGGCCCATGGGTTGATGATTAATCCAACTTTTAACATGTTATAAGCCTAAAGGTTCATGTAATGCCACACGATTACCTTCGCTATCTAAAATAATGGCGCGTTTACCATAAGGTTTTATTTCGTGTACTGGACGGATAATCGAGCCACCTTCTTGTTCAATTAATAACATGGCGTGTTCAATAGATTGAGACAGGCTAATATAAATAAGCGCCCCTTCTTTGCTTGGTTTTTCGTCATTGGATTCAAACAGACAAATGGATGCCAAGCCGGGTTTGTGATCTAAGGCGGCTACATGCTCGCTATATTTGTGGATTTTACTGGCAGTGATTTTTTGATAAAAATGCATTGCTCGTTTTAACTCAATAACGGGTAAGTCTACCCAAACCACTTCACTAGTCATATTGATCTCTTATATTGCGCTATCATGATAAAAGGAGGTTACATTATGAAACGAGCAACCGATTTTAGCCATGCAAAAATGGTTTTAATTTTAGAAAAAATTCCAATGTTTAGGCAGTTTAAACCTTATGAGCGTGAAAAAATTGTTGATCATGCGCATTTTTATCATGCTACAAGTGCCGATCGGGTGATTGAACAGGGTACATTAGATACTTCGTTTTATGTATTGATGAGTGGTAAAACCGAAGTATTCATTGAAGGGGTTGAAGCGAGTGTGGCTCAAATAGAACCGGGTGAATTTTTTGGTGAGTTATCGTTTTTATTAAATAGACCAAGATCGTCAACGGTGATTGCATCTAAAGATTGTGTTTTATTAAGGCTTGATAGGCAGCTACTGGGTAAATTAAATGCCGAAATGCGCGAAAAAATTAAAGATCAAATTATCGTTAAACTAGCGAATTTACTGGAGCTAAAAAACAAAAAAGCGCGCTAACCTGTTGTTTTATAAAAATATTTTCAAAATAAAGCTTGCAAGGTGTTAAAAAATCATTAATATAAGCATCACTTTTGAAGCAAAGCAAAAAAGCAGAAAAAGCAAGTGTGTCCCCATCGTCTAGTGGCCTAGGACACCGCCCTTTCACGGCGGTAACAGGAGTTCAAGTCTCCTTGGGGATGCCAATTTATTTAATTAAATTGTGCAGTTTTAAAAGTCTCTAATTATTGATATTTTCAATATTAGTTTTGCGGGAATAGCTCAGCGGTAGAGCACAACCTTGCCAAGGTTGGGGTCGCGAGTTCGAACCTCGTTTCCCGCTCCAGATTATTTAAAGAAGCAGCCTTAGGGTTGCTTTTTTTTCGTCTGAATAAAAGTAAATCGTTTTTTTTAATTGATATTCTAGTTGTCTTTTTGTTGATTTCCCTTCCTCCTATTTATTTTACTTAGTGTTGTTAATTGATTTCTGTTTGTGCACTAGAATTAAGCCTTGAAATAGTGGATCAAAACTCTTGGCGGATTAATATTCAAAAAACTGATTAAAACCAAGTTGATTTTTTGATAAATGATGAATGTTTTTTGTCATTTAGTCTCCCCTTTGTTGCGCTGTTGGGGGGGGGGATTATTAACGAGGCTGTCGTTACATTTTGCTACATTTTTATATTAAATTGTTACAGTGAAATTACATTGTGACTCTACTCTTAAGTTAGGACGTTTGAGTACTGAGAGTTTGTATGGTGTGTAAGGTTAAATTAAAAATAATACTGTTATTTGTTTTATGTGGTGTTATGTCTTTAAGTACCTTGGCTAATAATGTGGGTTATTCAGATGAGGTGGTTTCGCAGAATAAATTATGGTTGTATCAAATAAATGTGCAAATTGACGCGTTAGATTTTGATTTGTCATATGAGTTTGAAAAGGATGTAATTGAACAGGTTTCCATTGCGTATTTGGCTGTGTCACGACACTTTTATGTTGAATTGGACGAAATGCGTTATTTGGATTTTAATATTCGTCTCATTGAGGATTATACTCGTTTTATAAATATTCAAAAGCAAGAAGTGGGTCGAGTTATTAGTCGTACCGGCTATTATTCGTTGGATAATGGGCAGATAACCGTGTTAAAAACACGATCAAATGCTGAAACTTTCAGAACTCTCAAACATGAAACTTGCCATAGAGTGTTACATCAAAATACAAATAATCGTGCGCTCTGGTTGAATGAAGGGATTGCTGAAAATTGTGAGTTTGCGCAGTATGATTATGTTAAAGGTAAAGTGGTCATTAATCCTAATAATGTAAATCATAATTATGTTGAAACCATGCTTAATAAAGATAAATTAATCCCATTAAAAAAACTATTAAATTGGACGGGACTTGAACAGCAATTTGCTGAGAATTCGATTTTAAATCAGGTGCAAAGTGGAGAATTTATATATTACTTACTTAAGTCACCAGAATCTAGTTATTGGTTCAGTGATTTATTGCAACAAGAGGGGGGGTATTTGGATATGCAGCAAGCTCAGATATTAGATAGATTAATAGCTTTGCAGGTCGAATTTGAGCAATGGGTAAAGTATTAAGTTGCACGTATTTGGGTGTTGATTGAGGGCTGATTGAGGGTTAGTTGAGGGTTAGTTGAGGGTTAGTTGAGGGTTAGTTGAGGGTTGTGGTTGAGAGTTAAGTAAAATTAAACCTATAATTAGTATTTGAGTTGTGTAAGTCAAAAAAAAGCCGCTGATATCAGCGGCTTTTTAATTTAATTTAATTTAAATCAAATCAAATCATTTTCTTGAGTATGACAGTGGCAAGGGGGGGGATATTTAAGGATATTGAATGTGCATAACCCTGTGCCGCCACTTTGTTCACTTTGTAGGTTTTTTGATTACAGAATCCACTGCCACCAAAAGATGGATCGTCAGTATTAATCATTATTGTATAATCAGCGGGTTTGCCTTTGATGTCCACGCCAATGTTGTAGTTGTAATGGGGTTGAGGTGCTAAATTGGCAACGACTATTACTTCATTTTCAAATGCTTCATCGTATCTTGCAAACGCTAGGATATTTTGTTGATGTCCTACACGTTCGATCCATTTAAAACCTTTGTAGTCAGAGTCCATTTCATACAGTGCTTTTTCATCTTTGTAAAAATGATTTAGCGATTTGTATAAATCTTGAATTTTTTGGTGGTGATCAAAATCCAATAAATGCCAATCTAAAGACTGTCTAAAGTTCCATTCATTAAATTGTCCAATTTCATTACCCATGAAATTTAATTTTTTTCCTGGGTGGGCAAATTGCCAAGCTGCTAACGCACGATGGTTTGCGCATTTTTGCCATAAATCACCAGGCATTTTATCTAAGATGGAGCCTTTGCCATGTACAACTTCGTCATGAGAAAGAGGTAATACAAAATTCTCATCAAAACAATACATAAAACCAAAACACAATTCTTCGTAATGGTGTGAACGGTAAATTGGGTCTTTTTCGAAATAAGATAATGTATCGTTCATCCAACCCATATTCCATTTAAAGCCAAAACCTAAACCACCTTGGTCAATGGGTGATGAAACACCAGGGTAGGCAGTTGATTCTTCGGCAATCGTTATGGCGTTTGGAAAGTGTTGATAGACTAATCGATTGAAATTCTTTAAAAATTCAATCGCTTCTAAATTCAAATTTTCACCATTAACATTGGGTGTCCATTCGCCTTCTTCGCGTGAATAATCTAAATAAATCATTGATGCAACAGCATCTACTCTAAGTCCGTCAATGTGAAATTCGTCTAACCAAAATAAAGCGGTAGATAATAAGAAATCGACAACTGATGTTTTTCCATAATCATAGATATATGATTTCCAATCGGGGTGCCAGCCTTTTTGGCTGTCTTCGTATTCGTAAATACATGTGCCATCAAATTTTGCTAAACCATGTGCGTCTGATGGGAAATGGGCTGGAACCCAATCTAATATCACACCAATGTTATGTTTGTGGCATTCATCTACGAAAAATTTAAAGTCATCCATTGAACCTAAACGGGACGTTGGAGAGAATAACTGTAATGGCTGATAACCCCAGCTGTCATCTAAAGGGTATTCAGTGATAGGCATCAATTCTAAATGTGTATAACCCATTTCTACAACGTAACCAATTAACTGGTCGGCTAATTCGATCCACGAAAGTGAATTGGCGCTATCGCCATTTGGGTTTTGTCTCCAGCTAGGTGCGTGAACTTCATAGATATTCATAGGGCGAGCGTGGGGCGGAGTAAATGCTCTTGCTTGCCATTTTTTATCTTTCCATTTATAGCGTTTTTGGTCTTCAACTTTACTTGCAAAAGAAGGGTATTGTTCGGTGCTAAAACCAACAGGATCTGATTTTTGAGTTAAAACTTGACCAAACTGATCTTTGATTTCGTATTTATAAAGTGAGCCGTCTGGCATCGCTGGCATGAATATTCGCCAGATACCATCTTCGTGACTGCTCATTGGTGTCACGTTGCCATTCCATATATTAAAATCACCTACAAGGCTAACACTTCTAGCGTTGGGTGCATAAACGGCAAATCTAACACCATAAAGTTGAATGGGTTTGGTTTTGGTCCCAATATTTACTTGGCATTTTTGAGCGCCTAAGTTTTTATATTGTTCATAGGCTTTATGTTCGAAGTCTTGGAATGTACGTTCACCAAATTGATACGGGTCGATGGTTGTATGTTGATTCTGATCTTCGTAATGTACAATTAAATAATATGTGCCTATCCAATTATCTAATGAAAGAGAGAATAAACCTCTTTTGTCATCACATTGCATAGTGCCGATATGTTTATCAGTGTGATAACTATAAATTTCTATTTTAATGGCGTGTGGTTGCCAAGCGCGAATTATCCAGTTGTCTTTAAGTGGATGAAGGCCTAAACAATCAAATGGTCGTGTTTCAAGAGTGTTAAATAAAGAATCAGCAAGTGACATAAAATAGAGTCCAAGATAGTCAAAAAATATATCGCTCTATCATAGACATAAAAAAAGGGTAATTACATGTTTTTTTACATAATTGACGTAAACAATTGGAACTATATGGAAGTGCAGCCAAATCCATTTGGCTGTCCAATTATTAAATATTAGTTATTAACCTTTGGCAATGGTGTCGCTTGTTGTATTTGTAGCGTGTAATCCACATTCTTTAATGGTGTCCTCTTCCCACCACCAACGCCCTTCACGTTCATGTTGATTGGGTAATACAGCCTTGGTGCAAGGAAGGCAGCCAATACTAGAGAACCCTTTTTGATGTAACGGGTTAAAAGGGATTTCATTACCGCGAATGGTATTCCAAACTTCAGCTGAGCTCATATTGGCTAAAGGGTTAAATTTAATTAAATCACGTCCTTCACCAGCAAATGCTTTATCTTGCTCAATTAAGTTAACAAATGCGCGTGTGCTAGGGCTTTGGTCTTTTCGTTGTCCTGTGATCCATGCATCTACATTGGCAAGTTTGCGCCTAAGTGGTGCAATTTTACGAATACCGCAACACTCTTTATGACCGTCTTCGTAAAAGCTAAATAGGCCTTTTTCTTGAGTGAATTTTTCTAATGTTTTGTGATCAGGGGAGAGGATCTCAAGTTTTATGTCGAAATGTTTGCGTACTTTTTCTAGGTATTCGTAAGTTTCAGGGTGTAGTCTGCCGGTATCTAAGGTAAATATTTGAACGTTTTTAGAAAACTGGATTGCCCAGTGGATTAATATAACGTCTTCAGCGCCACTAAAAGAAATGGCGATATTGTCGTATTGTTCAATAGCTGTTTTAATGATTTTACGGCTGGAAAAAGATGTGAACTCTTCGTTTAGATTCTCAATTTGCGATAAGTCAAAAGCCATGATGGTCTCTTTTTTGAATTGGGTTGGTTGTGAGTTAGATTACCAGAAAATACATTTTTTTGAAAAAATCAATTAATTATAAAGATAGAATTTAAAGGTAAGTTGGAGTGAATATGGTAATTAAGGGAAGTTGTATGTGTCAATCGGTGAAATATGAAATCACCGGTGAAATAGGGGGTGCGATACATTGTCATTGTAAAACTTGTTAAAAGGCACATTCTACGGCTTTTTCAAGTGTGGCTATGGTGATGGATGAGGGGTTTAGAATAATAGGATCTGAAAGTTTAAAGTCTTATGAATCTTCAAAAGGCAAGTTGCGTTACTTTTGCAAAAATTGTGGATCTCAAATTTACGCTAAAAAAATAAATACACCACATGTTGTCTTACGTTTGGGATCATTAGACACGCAATTGGATTTGAAGGAACAAAAACATATTTGGTATTCGCAAAAAGTAAGTTGGTTTGATCTTGATTCTAAAATTGAGCGTTGTGAAAAGTTTGAATGAAAAGAAAACAGGGTAACTAAATTTGATTTAGTTACCCTGTTTTTTGATCGTAAATTTAATTATTTAGAAAATAAACCTAATAACACAGATTCGATGTCGTCAGCTTTGATATTTTGGCTGTTTTGATCTTGTCTGTCGCTTAAGGATTTAGTTACATTTCAAATAAATCTAAAAGCATGGATTCGATGTCGTCAGCTTTGATATTTCAGCCGTCTTGATCTTGTCTGTCGCTTATGGATTTAATTACTTTTCAAGTAAATCTAAAAGCATGAATTCAATTTCGTCAGCTTTGATGTTTCAGCTGTTTTGATCTTATGGGTTAAATTATTTGTCTAGAAGATCTAAAAGCATGGATTCAATTTCATCAACATTAATATTTTGGCTGTCTTGATCTTGTCTTAATTTATATTCAACTTCGCCAACTTTTAAACCGCGATCAGAAATAACAACACGATGTGGTGTGCCAATTAATTCCATATCGGCAAATTTAACGCCAGGGCTGGTTTTTTTATCGCGATCATCTAGATAAACACTGATGCCTTTTTCATTTAAAGTATTATAAAGACGCTCTGCTACTTCAGTCACTTGTGCTGACTTATGTGCATTTAATGGTACGATGCCTACTTTAAATGGTGCTAATACTTCTGGCCAAATAATACCTTTTTCATCGTAATTTTGCTCAATAGAAGCCGCTACAATACGAGAAATACCAATTCCGTAACAGCCCATATCCATGACAGCTTGTTTACCGTTTTTGTCTAAAACTGTCGCTTTTAATGCTTCACTGTATTTTTTGCCGAGTTGGAATATGTGACCCACTTCGATACCGCGTTTGATTTCAATGCTGCCTTTACCGCAAGGTGATGCATCGCCAGCTACTATATTGCGAATATCGGCAACTTCACCAATTTGAATGTCACGTTCCCAGTTTGCACCAATAAAGTGTTTGCCGTCTGTATTTGATCCGCATACAAAATCACTTGTAACACTAGCTGTGCGATCTACGATCACTTTTATGTGTTCGTTATCTATTTTAGGGCCGATACTGCCTGCTTTACAATTTAATAATGATTCGATCTGTGAATCTGTCGCCAATGTGAAGGGTTCTAATACCGCTTCAAGATTGCCCGCTTTTACTTCATTTAATACATGGTCGCCACGAACAACTAAAGCGACTAATTTAAGTTGTTCGTCAGATGTGTTGGCACCTAATACAATTAGTGTTTTTAGGATTTTAGTTGTTTCAACTTTTAAAAATTCACTTATTTCTTCAATGCTTTTATTTTCAGCTGTGTCGATTTCGCTGAATTCTTGAGATGGTGCATCTGCATTTTCTTTTGGCAATAATGCTTCGGCCATTTCAATGTTAGCGGCATAGTCTGATTGAGTGCTAAATGCGATGTCATCTTCGCCTGAATCGGCAAGTACGTGGAATTCGTGAGATTGGTTTCCGCCAATTGATCCTGAGTCGGCTTGTACAGGGCGATAATTTAAGCCAAGGCGATCAAAAATGCGGCAATAAGTCGCGTGCATTTTATCGTATTCTTGTTGTAAAGACTCTTGGCCTAAGTGAAATGAATACGAATCTTTCATAATGAATTCACGTGCGCGCATCACACCAAAACGAGGGCGGGTTTCATCTCTGAATTTAGTTTGAACTTGGTAGAAGTTCATTGGTAATTGTCTGTAGCTGGCTAATTCATTACGTGCTAAGTCTGTAATAACTTCTTCGTGAGTGGGGCCAACACAAAAATCACGACCGTGACGATCTTTGAGGCGAAGTAATTCACCGCCATATTCGTTCCAACGTCCGGTTTCTTTCCATAACTCGGATGGTTGAATAGAAGGCATTAATATTTCTTGAGCACCTGTTTTATCCATTTCTTCGCGAACGATCTTTTCTACATTGCGTAATACACGTAAACCAAGTGGAAGCCAGTTGTATAAACCTGAGGCAACTTTTCGAATCATGCCTGCTCGTAACATTAATTGGTGGCTGATAACAACTGCATCAGATGGGCTTTCTTTTAGAGTTGATATCAAAAAACGACTGGCGCGCATAATTGGTCCTGTTTATATGGGTTGAAAAAGAGGCGTATTTTAATGGCTTTTGATTAGAAGTCTATGTGTAAAAAAATTTGGATGCTAAGCGTCCAATAATACGTTAAAATCTGCTAAAAATAATTATCTGAAATAAAGGCAATGAATATGTTTAAAGTAAATGAGTATTTTGAAGGTAAAGTAACCAGTATGGCTTTTGAAGAAGCGACAGGTTCAGCGACAATTGGTTTGATGGCTAAAGGTGATTATGAGTTTGGTACCGAGAAAAAAGAAATTATGCATGTGGTTTCAGGTGAAATGAAGATCCAATTAAAAGGTGAATCTAACTGGTCAACTTACAAAACAGGTGAGCACTTTGAAGTAGCGGGTGATTCTTCATTTAAATTACAAATCCCTGTAGACACAGCATATCGTTGTCAATACGTCGACTAATTAAAAGAAACCAAAAAAAGGCTCATCGAAGAGCCTTTTTTTGTGGAAGTTTATAAAGTATTGCATTACTTTACGTCGGTTAAATAAAAATAAAAATAAAAATAAACTTAATCAGAGAACTATTTAATTATGTCATTTACGTTAATTGTCGATTCAAACTGTGACCTTTCTCAATCGTTGTTAAAACAATATGATATTGGTGTGATTCCAACACAATATTATATCAAGGGTGCGCAATTTCAGGAGTATCGAGATACGGATGAAATTAACGAATTCTATCGAACGAATAAGAAGTTAACTGCTAAGAATTATTCGGCAGACGCCTCAACTGTTAATACAATCAAAAATATTATTTTAGAGAAAGTAGAGCAAAACCCAGAAAATGACATATTAATTCAGACACTTATGCGTACACGTTCTAAGACTTATGAGAATACGAACTTAGCAATCTCTGCAATATTGTCAATTGAGAAATACAAAAAATTGAATATCAAAGTCATGAATACTGGTACCGCTTATGCTGGTCAGGCTTTATTTGCATGCCATAGTATTGCCCTAAGAAATAAAGGGGTAAGTATGATTGAGACACGTCGTCGAGTAGAAGCGATGGTTGATAATATGCGCAGCTATGTTATGCCACCCAATATTAAGTATGCAAGAGAGCAGGTTGCTAAAAAAGGCGTAACAGCAGATGGCGGTGTGAGTTGGTTGACGGCTCAAGTGGGTAGTGCGTTAGGTGTTGTACCTATTGTTTTACTTCGTCAAAATGCTTCAACCGCTTTGGCAAAAGCTCGTGGTATTGAGTTGGCGCTTGAAAAAATTGTTGATGATATTAAATTGAATGTTGATAATTTATTGTCACCTTTTATCTGTATTTCATATGCTGGAAAAATGGATGAATTGCTTAATAATCCTAGTTATTTAAAATTATTGGGGGTGATTCACGATAAAAAAATTAAATTAGTGGTTACACCAATGTGTGTGGCAGGAGGGATAGTGTTGGGGTTAGGTTGTGTCAGTATTGCTTATGCTACTAGAGCGCCATTTAATGAAGATGCGGCTAAAGAATTAAAGCTAAATAAAGTTTCGTCTGTTTAAGAAGTAACAACACTAGATAAACTGATAAGGATATCGGTACTAAGTTATAAATTATAAGTCACAATTCTCAAGTTCAAGTTCAAATTTTAAATTTGCAATACCTAAGTTTCGTAGTATAGTTCTATCTTTCAAAATGAAACTTAATTAAATGTCAAAACGTAATACTCAGCAACGTCGCCATCAAATACTGCAACTTGTTAATGATAAGCAGGAAATCAGTGTTGATCGGTTGTCGCAGATTTGTGATACATCGGAGGTGACTATTCGCAAGGATTTAAATGCGTTAGAGAAGAGTGGTTTGTTACTTAGGCGTTTTGGTGGAGCCATCGCTTTACCTTCAGAGTTAATTTCAAATGAAACAAAAACAGTTTCAATACAAAAGAAACAAATAGCTAAAAAAGCGGTCAGCTTAATTCGAAATCATAATCGTATTGTTTTGGATTGTGGTCATACTACATTAACAATGATTGAAGATTTATCGAGTATAGAAGGTTTGGTTGTTATGACTAATTCTTTGTTGATTGCCAATAAGATTAATGAGTTAGAAAGTGAGCCGACATTATTGATGACAGGCGGTACTTGGGACCCTCATTCTGAAAGCTTTCAAGGCCAAGTAGCTGAGTCAGTTTTGCAATCCTATGATTTTGATCAATTGTTTATTGGGGCTGACGGAATTGATCCGGCTCGTGGTACCACGACATTTAACGAGTTAATGGGGTTGAGTCGGGTAATGGCTCAAAGTGCACGCGAAGTAGTGGTGATGGTTGAAAGTGAGAAAATAGGTCGTAAAATTCCAAATTTAGAATTGGCTTGGGATCAGGTCAATGTATTAATTACCGATTCGAAATTAGAGTCACAAATTGAACAAATAATCATGCAAGCAGGTGTAAAAGTCCTGTATGCAGATAAATAAAATAGAGGAAGTATTATGTGTGGAATAGTAGGTGCAATTGCTCAGCGTGATGTAATGGGTATATTAGTAGAAGGATTGAGACGACTTGAGTATCGAGGTTATGATTCATCCGGTGTGGCCATAGTCAATCAAGCTGGTCAAATTGAGCGGACTCGCAGAGTGGGGAAAGTTCAGGAGCTGGCTCAAGCGCTGAAAGATAAACCATTGTCAGGTGGAACAGGTATTGCGCATACACGCTGGGCAACTCATGGTGTACCCAGTGAAGATAATGCACATCCCCATGTGTCAGGTGATGGTGCTTTATCGAATAATATTGCAGTTGTACATAATGGTATTATTGAAAATCACCAAGAATTACGTGAGAAATTAGTTAAAGCTGGATATGTATTTGTATCGCAAACGGATACTGAAGTAATTGCGCATTTGGTGCATCTTGAGCTTCAAACCAGTGAGTCATTGTTGGATGCTGTGCAAAAATCCGTTAAACAATTTGAAGGTGCTTACGGTACGGTTGTTTTAGATTCAAATACACCAGAAAAAATAGTGGTAGCGCGTTCAGGGTCACCATTGGTGATTGGTTTGGGTTTGGATGAAAACTTTATTGCATCAGATATGATGGCGCTTTTACCGGTTACTCGAAACTTTATGTTTTTAGAAGAAGGTGATGTGGCGCAAATTACTCGATTCGATGTAGAAGTTTATGATGTAGATGGAAATCAGGTACAAAGAGAGTCAAAAGAGCATGATGTTTCACATGAAGCGGGTGATAAAGGTGAATATCGTCATTTTATGATGAAAGAAATTTTCGAACAACCAACAGCGGTTCGAAATACCCTGGAAAATGGATTTAACGGTGATGAATTAAATCTTGATGCGTTTGGTTCTAACGCCGCGAAGATTTTTGATGAAATTGAACATGTGCAAATTATTGCGTGTGGGACAAGTTATCACTCAGGTATGGTGGCGCGTTAGTGGGTAGAGTCATTGGCAAATGTGTCGTGTAACGTTGAGATTGCAAGTGAGTTTCGTTATAGAAAATCATTTGTACCTAAAAAATCATTGATTGTGACGTTGTCTCAATCGGGTGAAACAGCGGATACTTTAGCTGCGCTGCGCTTAGCAAAAGAAATTGGTTATCAGTCTAGTTTGTGTGTGTGTAATGTGGATGGTTCCTCTTTAGTGCGTGAATCAGATTTGGTGTTTTTGACTAAAGCGGGTGTTGAGATTGGTGTGGCTTCTACTAAAGCGTTTACAACCCAATTAGTTGGATTGTTAATGATGACAGTTGCAATTGGGCGTTCACGTGGAATGAGTGAGCAGCAGCAAAAAAGCATTATTCAATCATTAAAATCATTACCAAATACATTGGAAAGTGCTTTGAGTTTAGATAAACCTATTGAGTTGTTAGCAGAGGATTTTGCTGATAAACATCATTCTTTGTTTTTAGGTCGTGGCGCTCAATATCCAATTGCGATGGAAGGTGCTTTAAAACTTAAAGAAATTTCTTATATTCATGCTGAAGCATATGCAGCGGGTGAATTAAAGCATGGTCCTTTGGCGTTAATTGATGCAAAAATGCCAGTCATTGTAGTGGCGCCTAATAATGAATTATTAGAAAAATTAAAATCGAATGTTGAAGAAGTGAGAGCGCGTGGTGGATTGATGTATGTTTTTGCTGATGCGAATGCTAAATTTGAATCAGATGAAACTCTTAAAGTGCTGAATGTCGTACATTGTGATGATGTGGTAGCGCCTATTGTGTATACCATTCCTTTGCAGTTGTTATCGTATTACGTGGCAATTATTAAAGGTACTGATGTTGATCAGCCGCGTAATTTAGCTAAATCGGTGACGGTTGAATAATTAGATTCCGCGTAACATGGCCGTAACTAATTCTTTTGCATTAAATTTAGTTAGGGCCTCGTTCGCGCCTACTTGTTTGGCTTGGCTGACACTTATTTCACTGGAAAGTGAGGTGTGCAAAATAATATAAGCATCGCATATACTTGGTGTGCTTCGAACTTCAAATGTTAGTTCATAACCATCAAGCCCTGGCATTTCAATGTCGCTAACTAGGATGTTAATGGGGGTATTTAGACTGGCTTGTTCTTTCATGATTTCAAGTGCTTTTATGCCATTATCAGTGACATGGCAGGGGATGTTTAGCTGATCTAAAAGGTCAGTTAATTGTTTTCTTGCTGTTACTGAATCATCAACTATTAAAATATTGCAGGGTTTTAGTTTTTCTCGTTCAATATCGGTTACAAATGTGGTTGAAATGCCGTCTTTATCTGGAAATAATCGATTAATTAATATTTCCACATCCATTAATTGAATAATTTTTTTCTCGATCTCCACAGTCCCTGTGATACAAATTCTATCGCCAAGGTTGTTATTCGGTTTTTGAATGCTTTTCCAGTCAGTTTCAATGATCTTATCAATATGACTAACAATAAATCCTACTAATTTACGTTGGCAGTCTGTAATGATTATAAATGAATTGGATAATTCTTCTTTGTTAGTTTGACCTATGCCAATAACTGCGGCCATATCGATGATAGGAATGGTATTGCCTCTTGTGTTTAGCATGCCTTTTATTGCAGGGTTTGAATTAAGCATTTTAGTTGTATTTTGGTAAGGAATTAACTCGCGTATTTTTAACGTGCCGATAGCAAATTGCTGGTTGTTTTTTAAGCTAAATAATAATAAACCTTGGGAAAAATTTGCTTTGGAGTTCACTTAGTTGCCCTGAAGGTAGTATGAATTTAAAGTATAGGTGAGTAGATTTAGGATGTTTTAATAATTACTGTTTTTTTAAAATGGTTAGGGTTAATGAAAAAAGGCAGTTTAAATCGGATTGTGTTTTATATATGTAGTTTTAAGTAATCAAAAGCTGAATTACATAGTAAATAAACAGGATTATGCGTATAATTCGCGCGTTTTTATTTCTGTTAAAATATGAGTGTGTTATGACAATTCAACGAACTTTTTCTATAGTAAAACCTGATGCCATCAAACGTCAGTTATTTGGTCAAATTGAAGCGACGATTGAAGCAACCGGTTTGAAAATAATTGCAGGTAAGTTTCTGCAATTAACTCAAGCACAAGCTCAGGGTTTTTACGCTGAGCATGAAGGTCGTGAGTTTTTTGCTCCATTAGTTGAATATATGACAAGTGGTCCTGTTTTTGTTCAAGTACTTGAAGGTGAAAATGCCATTACAAGTTACCGTGAATTAATGGGTACAACTAACCCAGAAACTGCTGCTGACGGCACAATTCGTAAATTGTTCGCTATTTCAATGCGTGAAAACTCAGTGCATGGTTCCGATTCTCCAGAATCGGCTTCTCGTGAAATCGAATTTTTTTTCCAAACTAACGAGATTTGCGCATAAATAATATGACTGAAGTAATCGCATCAAGCGCCAAAAAGAATTTATTAGGAATGACTCTTCCTCAATTGCAGTCTTATTTTGTTGATGAACTCGGCGAAAAGAAATTTCGTGGTGCTCAAATCATGAAATGGATTCATCAGCGTGGTGTCGATAATTTCGATGATATGACTGATCTGTCTAAAGCATTACGTACAAAATTAAAAAATCTTGCTGACATTGTATATCCTGAGGTTCTAGAGCTAAAAGAATCCGTGGATGGTACAAGAAAGTGGATCATGCGAATGGATGGTGGTAATTCCGTTGAAACGGTGTATATCCCTGAAGGTGATCGCGGCACGTTATGTGTTTCTTCTCAAATTGGTTGCTCATTAGATTGCTCTTTTTGTTCCACAGGTAAACAAGGTTTTAATCGAGATTTAACCAGTGCAGAAATTATTGCTCAAGTTTGGGTGGCAGCAAAAAGCTTCGATATACCAGGTCAAGATCGAGTTCGTAAAGTAACGAATGTTGTGATGATGGGGATGGGCGAGCCTTTAATGAATTTTGAACCTGTGATGGACGCTGTTAATATCATGATGGAAGATAATTCATATGGTATTTCAAAGCGTCGTGTGACATTAAGTACATCAGGTGTGGTGCCTAATCTTGATAAAATGGCTGGCTTAACGGATGTGTCTTTAGCTATCTCGCTTCATGCGCCTAACGATGAGCTTCGAAATCAACTAGTGCCTATCAATCGTAAATATAATATAGCGATGCTTCTAGAGTCTTGTGCACGTTATATGGAAAATTTGCCTGACAAACGTGTTATTACAATTGAATATACGTTGATTAGTGAAATTAATGACAAACCTGAACATGCACACGAATTAGCTGTATTGTTAAAAGATACACCCTGTAAAATAAATTTAATTCCGTTTAATCCATTCCCAAATTCAGGTTATAAACGACCAAGTAATAACCGAATTCATCGTTTTAAAGATATCATGCATGAAGCAGGTTACAATATTACAGTACGTAAAACTCGTGGTGATGATATTGATGCCGCCTGTGGTCAGTTAGTCGGTCAATTTAATGATCGAACTAAACGAAGTGTTAAATTTGAAGATGCAGTTGCAAAAGGCCGAACGGCCAGTCAGATTGCTCATAAATAATAGGTACTACTATGAATAAAATTTTAGTTTTAACCCTTGGTGTATTGTTAAGTTTAAGTGTAACTAGTTGTTATGTGCCAGTTGATAAATCAGGTAAAACCACTTCAACTTACCCTAAGCCACCTACTGAGTCTCAAAAAGCCTCGGATAACTATATTGCATTAGCTTTTAAGTATATAAAATTTTA
>JALJPK010000036.1:0-3718 GCA_022968985.1 Pseudomonadales bacterium
GCGGGTTCCCCGACGCAAGGATATTTACAGAGCTTTTAATTAATCATCACTTCGATTAATTAAACTTAAAGAGCACTTAAAGAGCGAGCGACTGAACATCCAAGGCGGGTTTCCCGACGCAAGGATATTCACAAAGCTTTTAATTAATCATCTTCTCGATTAATTAAACTTAAATAGCACTTAAAAAGCGAGTAACTGAGTATTCAAGCAAGGTCCCCTTGCGCCAGAATACTCACAAAGCTTTTAATTAATCATCTTTCCGATTAATTAAACTTATCAGACAGC
This sequence comes from Pseudomonadales bacterium, assembly GCA_022968985.1. Lineage (GTDB taxonomy): Bacteria > Pseudomonadota > Gammaproteobacteria > Pseudomonadales > Natronospirillaceae > Marinicellulosiphila. The sequence continues at coordinate 286 of JALJPK010000036.1, forward strand.
TAAAATCTTTTCACCACGAGAAATACCAGACACACCACTTCGTACCACTTCTAAAATTGAAGTACCTACAATGGATTCAATAAAGGCATCAAGTTTGTCACTTGTGCCAACTAATTGAATGGTATAAGTCGTTGCTGTGACATCAATAATTTGACCACGGAAGATATCTGACGTGCGTTTTAACTCTTCACGTTGACTGCCCGATGCACGTACTTTGATCATCATTAGTTCACGTTCAATACACGCGCCTTCTGATAAATCCACAAGTTTAACCACTTCAATTAATTTATTTAATTGTTTGGTTACTTGTTCAATCATACGCTCTTCACCCTGTGTGACTAAGGTTAAACGAGACAATGTATCGTCTTCAGTAGGCGCTACAGTTAATGATTCAATGTTGTAACCACGTTGAGCGAATAATCCAACCAAACGCGCTAACGCACCTGATTCGTTTTCAATTAATACAGAGATAATTCTACGCATATTATGTTCTCTCCGTTTTGCTTAAAAACATGTCATTCATTTTGCCCATTGGCACTTGCATCGGATAAACGTGTTCTTTTTTATTTACCATTACATCAACAAAAACCACTTTATCTTTAATGGCGATTGCTTCGCGTAATTTGCTTTCAAGTTCGCTGGCTTTTTCAATACGCATTCCACAATGACCGTAACTTTCTGCTAATGCAATAAAGTCTGGTAACGAATCCATGTACGAGCTTGAATAACGCGACTCATAATTCATGTCTTGCCATTGTTTAACCATACCTAAGTAGCCATTGTTTAAACATAAAATCACCACACCTAAACCGTACTGTTTACAGGTTGATAACTCTTGAATGTTCATTTGAATTGAACCTTCACCTGTTACACAAATTACGTGTTTGTCTGGAAATTCTAATTTAACACCCATTGCCGCTGGTAAACCAAAACCCATGGTGCCTAAACCGCCTGAGTTGATCCAACGATTGGGTTTGTCAAACTTATAATATTGAGCCGCAAACATTTGGTGCTGACCTACATCACTTGTAACGTATGCATCACCTTGCGTTACTTTTGCAATCATCTCAATGACAGCTTGTGGATGAATTAATTCAGGATCATCACCTTGGTAACGACCGCCGTGGCGTTTGCGCCATTGATTAATTTGATCCCACCATGCTGCGTGTGCGTCTTTTTCTAATTCGATTTTGCTGCTTTTAATCAACGCAATCATGTCTTTTAGAACAGGTTTCACTGGACCAACAATAGGTACATCCACATCCACTGTTTTTGAAATAGACGCAGGGTCGATATCAATATGAACAATTTTTGCATTCGGGCAGAATTTTTTAGGATCATTAGTCACACGATCATCAAAACGTGCACCAATGGCTAAGATGAAGTCTGAATTGTGCATAACTTCATTTGCTTCGTATGAACCGTGCATACCTAACATACCCACGAATTGTGGATCTGTTCCTGGAAAACCACCTAAACCCATTAACGTATTCGTTACTGGGTAATTTAGATAATGTGCCAACTCAATTAACTCTTCAGACGCTCTACCTAAAATCACACCGCCACCTGCATAGATAACAGGGCGTTTAGCTTGCATGATTAAGTTAACTGCTTTTTTGATTTGCCCAGAATGACCTTTAGTCACTGGGTTATACGAACGCATTTTCACTTTTTCAGGTTTTTCGTAAGCAAATTTGTCGTTAGGTGCCGTCATATCTTTTGGAATATCAATCACTACAGGGCCTGGACGACCACTTTGTGCAATATAAAATGCTTTTTTGATAATACCTGGGATATCTTGAGGGCGCTTAACACTAATATTGTGTTTAACAATCGGACGAGAAATACCCATCATGTCCGTTTCTTGGAACGCATCCCCACCAATTAAATGGCTTGGTACTTGTCCAGTGATCACAACCATCGGAATTGAATCCATATAGGCAGTTGCAATACCAGTAACCGCGTTGGTTGCGCCTGGTCCACTTGTTACAAGAACAACACCGGCTTGACCAGTTGCACGTGCGTAACCATCAGCCATATGTGTGGCTGCTTGTTCGTGACGTACAAGAATATGTTTGATTTTGTCTTGACGGTGAATTGCATCATAAATATGCAAAACCGATCCGCCTGGGTAGCCATAAATAGCTGTGATGCCTTCGTCAGAAAGCGCTTTCATTAGGAGTTCACCACCAGAAAACAATTCTGGTTGTATTGCTTTTTCGCTCATATAGTTGCCAAAAAATTATCGTATAGGGTTTGGGTAGCCAACAATGTTTCGGTAAAAACACCATGGTGTACCAGCACATCGGGAATACTTAACGCCTTCTCATATCAGAGATAACACCACGTTAACCAACCTCAGACATCCGCTTGATCAGCCTAAACTTAGGTTCAATTTTTATCGACGCCATCCAAAATGATCAGCGCCGAAACAGATAAGCTAGATTTTTGTCGTATCTTATAGATACGACCGCCAAACAGATTTAGATTGCCTGTTTGATGGGACCAATTTTGATTCAAATTAGTCTTTTGCAGATTACTGCTCTAGATAAAAAAACCGCACTCAAATATTGATACGGTCTAAGTGGACAATTTTGGCATTTATCATTGCAAAGTCAACGATAATCGGACTTTTTGCATAGAATTTGTTTAAATAATCATCTAATTAAACAATTTTACGAATATCCTTATGTTACAACTCATTTTAGGTGGCACCCGCTCAGGTAAATCAGTATTTGCAGAGAAACAAATTAAACAACTTGAGACACAAAACCCACAGGCAACAGTCAGTTATATAGCAACTGCTGAGTTATTTGATCAAGGCATGAAAGATCGCGCCAAACAACATGCTGATCGCAGACCGCAACATTGGCAATTAATTGAAGCGCCACTGCAATTGACCCAAACATTAAATGCTTTAAATTCCCCTGATCAAATTATTTTGCTTGACTGCCTGACACTTTGGTTAAATAACGTTATCTATTACCAATCAAAAAATAGTCAATCAAAAAAGAGCCAATTTAAACCGAATCATGAACAAAACCAAAGTGATCAATCTAACAGTTTGAGTATTAAAAAAAGCTTTGATGACCTTTTGCACTGCCTAACATCCCATCAAGCTAATATCGTATTGGTCTCAAACGAAGTTGGTTTAGGTATTTTACCAATGGATAAAAGCACTAGGGAATTTGCGGATTATTGCGGTGTGCTTAATCAACAATTGGCTAATATAGTTCAAAAAGCATATTTAATTACTGCTGGACTACCCATTACATTAAAAGGTTAATCATGAAAACACTGATTCAAATTACTTGTGCGGCGCTATTTTTTGCCGCGAGTTTTAGCGCCACTGCCTCTGGTTTAGAATTAGAGCAAAACCTTACACAGAACATAGAACAGAACATTAAACAGAATAAAACACAGGCATTAATCG
>JALJPK010000036.1:4027-34919 GCA_022968985.1 Pseudomonadales bacterium
AAGAGTCGAAATACGATTTAGATGGCAGGGTGTATGTTGATAAAACAGGTATTATTCAAAAAATAAGAATCAACGCGCCGACAAGTTTTAAACCTGTGTTTGGTGCTACGATGTTTACTTTTTTATTAGAATATGAAATTGAATACAATAATAACATCGCATTTATTTCTGAACACAATATGTTAATTAAAGCTAAAATTGGCGGATTTAAAAATTTACACTTAGAAGGCAGTGGAATAAATAGCGACATTGATTGGTAATACAAACGAAATAAAGAGGGTTAGCACAAATCAATGCAGACTCACGACAGATACAATCCATGTAGTCGTGATTTACTGCGTCAAACTATTTTCTTTACAAAAAACCCAACAAAACAAACTTCGACCAACATTTTTTATTACTCTTACAAGCAAAAAAAATGGCGCTAAATTAGCGCCATTGGTGTATAGATCAACTTAAAATCAATCCATTAAATGCTCTAAACCATATACCAACTCTTCACGCTCTACTACTTTACGACAGGCTAAACAGATTCCTGGCATAAACGATTCACGTGATTGTGAGTTGTGCTCAATTTTTAATGTCTCACCGGTGCCACCAAAAAATACAGTTTGTTGGGCAACTACACCGGGCAAACGAATAGAATGCAATTTAACATTTTCAAGCTCCGCTCCACGGGCGCCTTTTATTAATTCTTTATCACTTGTAGGTGTCGGTAAACTTCTACGAGCAGCATTAATGATTTCTGCTGTACGTAAACCAGTGCCCGATGGGCTTTCTTCTTTTTGTGGACTATGTGCTTCAATCACTTCAACGTCAGGAAGGTATCTAGCAGCTTGCCCTGCAAACTGCATCATTAATACTGCACCAACTGAAAAGTTAGGTGCAATTAACCCACCTAATGATTTTTCTTTTGCTAATGTTTGGAGTTTTTCTACTTGTTCTTTTAAAAATCCGCTAGTGCCAATTACAGGACGTGCTCCCGCATTTAAAATCGTTTGTGCATTACCAAATCCTGCTGACGCGATGGTTAAATCAACTACAACTTGAGGTTTTAAGGATTCAATGCTTTTTTGTAAATCATCTTTATAGTCAATCTGACCAATTAATTCTAAAGCAGGATCATTGTTGATTGCTTTACAAGCTTCTGAACCCATACGGCCATTTGCGCCATTTACCAATACTGTAATCATGTTTTTTCTCTTGTTTGTTAATTAGTCGCGAATATACCCATTGTGCATAGATTTGCAAGAGATGCCTACCAATTCGAGCATACTTTTAGATAATAAACCTAAATTGATTGTTTGGTTATTTAAAATTCTCAGGTATATTGTCACATTAATTAATCATCATTTAAGCAAGCGGAGAACCTATGAAAGGTGCAGGTGGAAGTTCAGGTGGTATTGGTCAATTTTTTATAGGTGTTGTGATGATGTGTGGAGGGTTCTACATGTTACTTAATGCAATTAATGTCACCTCTAATTTTGCATTGTCTTCAAGATTATATGGTGGATCATTGCTTGGTAATCAAATGAGTGTTACCGGTGGGATGATCATGATTCCATTTATTTTCGGTGTGGGATTTTTATTTTACAATTCTAAAAGTATTATTGGCTGGTTATTAACCATTGGTTCAATTACGGCTTTAATTTTTGGTGTGATTGCTTCCGTTAGATTCAGCTTAAAACCAATGACAGCGTTTGAACTTATTGTAATTTTAGTATTAGCAATTGGTGGGTTAGGTCTGTTATTACGATCATTTAAAGAGGGTGTTTTAAGCGAATAAAATAATCGGTCAGTTTTCATTCAAACTGACCGACCCATTGTTAGGTAGGGTTTAAAACTAAACTGTCTAAACTGTCTAAACTGTCTAAGCAACCACTTCCACAATTTTATATTTTTTCATATTTTTTTCTTCCCAACTTAAAATCAATTCAGACACTGTGCCTGCTTTTATCGCTTGTTTAAGCGACAATAAATAGGAATAGATTTCTTTATCTTTTTGCACATTTCTAATATCGAATTCTTCGTCCGTTTCAATATCAGCAATAGAGCGTTCACAATAATTGATACTTTCAATTTTTTCATTTATCTGTGCTGATAATAAAGCGGCAGAAAAAGGCAATAAAGTATATTGAAATTGAACTAAATAATGAAAATACAAACGCTCAATAGAATTGATTTTTAAGAAAAAAGGATGGACTAGCTCTTTAATGGATTGTTTTATGTTCGAAACAACAGTATCAAATTGTCGATCTTGTTCGATACACCAAACACTATTACCGTATTCATTACCTTGTAATCGTTTACCAAATTCAAGTGTATGGAAAATTTCACTAAATACATTAGAAATAGAGTTAACAAAATACTGTAAATATACGTTATTGTTTCGGCCAAATTGAAAACTGATAACATATACCAATCCATTTTCAATTTTATATATGCCTCTTTTTCCTCTTCTTTTAAATCCATTTTTAAAATATGGTTTTAATATTTCATCAAATAACTGTATTTGCTGTGATAATCCTATTGTCATTTTGGAATCCTCCTTATAAAAATTCAAATCCGTTTATCTTATTCCGATCCAATTTGGCTTAAGACGTCATTAAAAAGCGCTAATCTATCTTAAAAATCACTCCATGTAAAAAAAAGATGCCTAAAATTCATTAAAAACAACATAGTTATGTATAAGATTTGTATTGTTTACCCTGTAATAGTTTGAATTTAAACACTTTTATACTGATTTATGTTTTTTATAAAATTTAATTAAAATACATAACAAACCAAAAAAACAATAGCGATCTAGTTATTCAGGTAATTACACAACCACTTATTTCAAACATGAATTAATTTGTGTGTAATTGCTGCGCTCAGTAATACGACATTAAGACACTAAGACACTAATAAATAGTTGACCTTTATTTAGGGATGCTAGAAATAAACAAGCAATGATATTTCGATATAAAAAACATAATTATCAAAATTTGAATTTAATATTTAAACTGCGCTTAACGATAACAATCGCTATACATAACTTTATCTAAATAGGCTATTAACAATGTCGAATACAACTGAAAACGCTCAATAACAATAGGTTGTAATAACAATAGGTCTGACTATAAAAGTCATATATCCAAGAATTCAAATCCCTTCAACAATTAAAATTTTAAACATGGCCGTTAACATGGCTGTCAAGATGACTAGGAACATAAGTTTAAATCAAACCTTTTCGACTCTCACTCAAATATTTACATTTAAAAACTTGTGTAATTTAACTTAGTGTATCATTATATTAATACACCAATATCATTCGACAGTAATATGACCAAACAAAACTTCATTAATTTGTTTTCGATCAATACAAGCTCGGGTATTCCGATATACCGCCAGTTGATTGATCAAATCAAACAAGCCATTCAAATGAACTTATTGAAGCCAGAACAACAATTACCTTCCGTCAGGGCAATGGCCACCAGCTTGCAAATTAACCCGATGACTATTTCAAAAGCCTACGCACAACTTGAAGTAGAAGGTATTTTGATACGTAAACGCGGTATTGGAATGTTAATCGCACCTAACCAACAAGCAACAATCATTGCAAAAGAAGTCACCGATGCGATTACCCATTTAACCAAAATGGCAAAAAAACATAATTTAACTGATGAAAGTATCCAAACCCTTTTACAGCAAACCCTATCCGTTCAGTTTTCAAAGGAGAAAAAACAATGAACAATATTATTGAGATTCACAATTTAAGTAAATCGTACAAACACGACATCGTATTAATTAATTTATCGTTAACCATTAAACAAGGCCAAATTGTAGGATTACTTGGCAGGAACGGCGCAGGTAAATCGACATTACTTGAATCCATAATGGGATTAAAAGACATCGACAATAATTGTGTGCATATTTGGCAACAAACCATGGATGAATTAGATGACGATAAACGCAACCTTATTGCTTTTGTTCCACAGAACAGCTCTGGATTTGAATGGATGAAAGTGGGTCAATATTTGGATTATTTTGCAGGTTTTTTTAATAATTGGGATAAAGAATACGCAGAGGAATTAGTCTCGCGCTGGTTTTTAACTCGAACTAAACGTATAGCGGATTTATCAGGTGGTCAAAAACAGATATTACAAATAATCCAAGCGTTATCAGCCAAGCCTGAATTGTTAATATTAGATGAGCCCGTGGCGAGTTTAGACCCAAACATGCGCCGTGAGTTTTTAAGTGAAATCATAAAACTCGCCTGTGATCAAAATATTACTGTTTTGTTTTCCACCCATATTATTTCCGATTTAGAACGTATTGTCAGTCATATTGCGTTATTAAAAAATGGTTGTATTGAAATATTTGAAGAATTAGAAAGCATTAAAGAGAACGCTAGTTCGTTAATTATTTCGGGAAAAATACAAAACAAAGAAAATTTAAAGCATTTAGTTAATTGGCAAGATTTTGAAAATGGCCAAAAGGCTATTTGTGTGACTGCAGGACAACAATCAATAGTAGAGATTGAACAACAACATGACGTGTTAATTAAAGTGACCCCCCTTTCATTAGAAGATTGGTATTTGGAGGTAACTTGTGAATAATACATTAAATACTATTAAACTGATTTTTAAAGCATCCATTGGTTCATTTATTTCAGTGATTATTTATGCATCTTTTGCTAATGCTTTTTTATTTGGTCGGCTATTTTTGATTTCACCTGAATCTACTATTAACCCTTTAGTAACACAATATTTCATTTATATATTCTTTGGATTAATAATTGGAAACTCAGTTCACCGATTACAATCTACTTATTTGTACTCTCATTTAAAACAATATCGTAATACGATAATAATCAGTTCATTATCTATTATTACAGTTTTAGCATTACCATCATATTTTGTATTAAACTATTTTGATTACAGTTTATTAACAGCACTGTTTTTTGGATTTTGTGTCACATTTTGTACAGCACAAATTTTTATTAACAAAAAACCATTTCTATTTATCATATCCATCTTTGCTTTATTTATTATCATTATTCCTTCACTGCAACCTTTGCCATTTAGGTATTTAATGCTAGGTTTTATCCTATTAACCATCGTATTAATATACTTTACATTCAAAAAAAATCTTGATATCAAACATAATAAAACAATAAAAAAAGAGTCTTATCACAATGTAGCCGAATCCATACAGCTCAACTATGTCATAAATTTATACACAATTAAATTAATTGAGTTATTACCAAAAAATCTTATAAACACCTGTAAATCCGGTGAATTAAAAGTACTTTTATTTAATCCAATCAGTCGTTTTAACTTATTTATTATCATTCCTTTTGTATTATTATTATCACTGAGTGATTTAAGATTAAATAACATCTCCGGAATAAGTTTACTTGCTCTAATTTCAATTTATTTATTAATCACTTTAAATTTTAGTAATTATGCAACCATTAAAAACCTAACTCACCAACTTAAACCCATTAGCCATTTATACGCTAAAGACAAACACAAACCATTAAAGAAGTTGATATTACAAAAACTTGATATAAAACTACTCTCTGATTCTTTAATTATTATCACTTTTAATTTTTTAATAATGACTGTGTTATCTGTTGAAAACAACCATTTAAAACTCATATTATTACTTTTAAGTATCATTTTAACAATATTAGCATTCACTCCATTATTACTTAGAAAAATAACAAAAAATAAAATAATTCAATTATTTATATTCATTCCAATAACATCACTCTTATTAATTAATATATTTTGGATTGTAAATCATAGTGTTAATGAATTAATATCGATTGAAGTGGCTCTGTATATTGCATTGTTAATTGGCATTCGAATATTTGGTAATATGTGCTGGCGAAATTATTCAATTGAAGAGTTAGTCAAACAAGATTAAAAGTATTGTTTTAGACCTACTTACAAAGTAGTTATTAAAGAGCTGAATTTTCAAGAAATACGGAATTTAAAATGTAGTGTCGATATTTATATCGAAAAAACATGATATAAATATCAAAAGCACATGGATGTGTTATTAGCGACTGTTTATTCAAGAAAGGTTCCCTTGCGCGACGTGCATGGACGCACTAATGCAGTGAGTGCAGGGTGCACAGGAACTGTCAGGTTTGTCATAAAGCGTTTAATTTCAAAATAGTTTTGATTAGATTCCTTTTTTGACACGCCACTTCACGCCTTTCATGTAGGTCGACCTTTAGGTCGTCTCTTTTATTATTAATAAGCGATCGGCTGAAGCCGAACCTACTTAAAAACCCGCACATGGATGTGCGAAATGCGACTACGCACTCAAGAAAGGTTTCCTTTCGCCAGAATGCGTATAAAGCTTTTAATTTAAAAGGGACTTTTAAATTAAACTTAACAGTCATCGAATAAGGCTTGAAGCCCTGCTAATGCTTCTATTCCAGTTTTTTTATTAGACTCTTTTGTTGACTGTCCCGCACCTTTCCAAGTCACATCTTCTTGTGGTAACTCTTCTAAAAATCGACTCGGCACACAATCAATTACCTCACCAAACTGTTTACGCTGAGCGGTATAACTGATTGTTAATACTTTTTTAGCACGTGTGATACCCACATACATTAATCGGCGTTCTTCTTCGATGTCGTCGTTTTCTATGCTGTTTCTGTGTGGCAACAATTCTTCTTCTAAACCAATCAAATACACATGTGGAAACTCCAAGCCTTTTGATGCGTGTAATGTCATTAATTGCACCGCCTCTTCTTCATCTTCGTCTTCTTGGCGTTCCATCATGTCACGCATCATTAATTTAGTAATGGCATCCGAAATGCTTAATTCATCTTCACCGTCTTTCATTTCTTCGGCATTTTTCTTAAACATGTAATCGATGTTATCTACTAACTGCCAAACATTTTTCATGCGTTTTTGGGCGGCATCGGGTGTGGTTGAATCGCTTTGCAAATACACCTCGTATTGAATGTCTGCCAGCATTTCTTTAATACCTTGAATCGGATTATCCATGGTATGTAATTTTTGTTCGGTTTTAGCTACCCACGTTGCAAAACGATGTAAACGTTCACCCGACACCCCACCGATGTAACTTTTAATATGATCGTGTTTGGCCGACTCGAACAACCCCATGTCGTTTTGCTCGGCAAAGTGATTGAGTTTTTCAATGGTAACCGGGCCAATTTCACGCCTTGGAGTATTCACTATTCGTAAAAATGCAGAGTTGTCGTCGGAATTAATTAACAACCGCAAATAACTCATCACATCTTTAATTTCGGATTTACCGAAAAATGATTGTCCACCATTTAATTTATAAGGAATTTGATGATGTTTTAATTTAAATTCCAATACACGCGCTTGATGATTACCCCGATACAAAATAGCAAAATCACTGAATTTTAAACCGCGATTTATTTTTTGAAATATGATCTGCGACGCAATCCACTCGGCTTCAGCTTCATCATTTTTACATTGCATAATGGTGATCATTTCACCACCATCTTGTTGTGACCATAAACGTTTTTCAAATACATGTGGATTGTGGCCAATCACGTTATTGGCCGCATTTAATATAAGCGAGGTTGAACGATAATTTTGTTCAAGTTTTATTATTTCTAAATCGGGGAAATCTTCGCTTAGTTTCACTAAGTTTTCAGGACGCGCACCACGCCAAGAATATATCGATTGGTCATCGTCACCTACCACTGTAAAACGATTACGCGCACCCACTAACATTTTCACTAATATATACTGACTGATGTTTGTATCTTGATATTCATCCACCAATAAATAACGAATTTTCTTTTGCCATTTTTTTAACACGTCTTCATGTTTGTGAAATAACTGCACGGGTAAACGAATTAAATCATCAAAATCTACCGCGTTATAAGCTTTAAGTGCGCTGTCGTATTTATCAAATACCGCGGCACCCATTTGCTCCAACGAGTCTTTTGCTTTACTCATGGCAGTGATGGGTTCCCCCAAATCGTTTTTCCAACTTGAGATCATATTTTGAAAGGCAGCAATGTGCTCGTCTTGATCCACAAACTCAGATTGCACAATATTTTTAATTAAACTGTGTGCGTCTTGCTGATCAAATAACGTAAAACCTTTACGTAAACCCAAATAAGCCAATTCTTTACGAATGATATTCAGACCCAAGTTATGAAACGTAGAAACAATCAAACCATGAGACGCACGACCTTTAACAATTTTACGCACCCGTTCTTTCATCTCACGTGCGGATTTATTGGTGAAGGTTAAGGCTGCGATGTTCCGAGCTTTATAACCACAATCTTGAATCAGATAAGCGATTTTCTCAGTGATTACACTGGTTTTACCCGAGCCTGCGCCTGCCAATACTAATAAAGGGCAATCAATGGTTAATACGGCTTGTTTTTGTCGATCGTTTAAATGATTCAATAGGCTCTCAAGTCTGGATTTTACGTGGATTAATATGAGGATTTAACAAGGGGGGATTTTATAGGATTAGTGGATCAGTTGGAACTGTAATTACGTTTGGTTACACAAGCTTGCCTGTTGTGAGTGAGAGCTTGTCCTCATTTTTTTTATATTCATGAAAGCAAACTTTCACCCGTATCATCAGACCCGAGCTTATTCATAAATATGTACAAAATTAATAATGATAGCGCAACTGTGCAATCAAAATTTTACCATCTAACGGCTTATATACAATACGATGTTCATCATTAATTCGACGTGACAGGTAACCATCCAAACCGTGTTTTAGTTGCTCGGGTTTACCGATGCCCTCAAAAGGCGATCGTAGAATATCTTTAATAAGCAAATTAATGCGTTTATGCACTTTTTTGTCAGTGCTTTGCCAATGCAGATATTCTTCCCATGCATTTTTTGAAAACATCAATGTCATTCAATTAACTCTTTTTGTAACCCTTCGCCTGACTCAAGCTCTGCCATTGATTCCAAAAGTTTACGGGCGTTGACCGGTGAGCGTAATAAATAAGTGGTTTCTTGCATGGCGTTATAATCTTCTAACGACATCATCACCACTGGGTCTTCACTTTTACGTGTGATAATCACTGGTGCGTGGTCTTTACAAACATTGGCCATAGTATTGGCTAAATTGGCTCTTGCTGCGGTATAACTGATAGCATCCATATTGGACTCCAAACCGTTCATGTACGGTTTTATGTACGTGTTTAAATACATTTTATATTACTCCTTATTGAATGGGTAGTTATTGTTATTTACAAAATTATAAAACAAACAAAACGGCAAAGTTTTTACATATTTTTAACCTTTTACTCTAGATCAATTATGTCATTAGATTACACATAAACAGCTTACTAAAACCGACTTAATACTGGATTAATTAACCTTCAAACCCACTGTTAATCAGACTTCAATTTTATTATTCATAATCTTATTAAACTACCTATTGTTATTCTTTTACTTTTACAAACAAATTCCATTACATTCCTAGCGCCTGTTTTAACTGATATATTATGTTTGTAAAATTTTGTATTAATGAGTAAATAACACTATATTAAACTGAGTTTTTGGTATCGAATAATACAATGATTATTGATGTTATCTTTTAAATCTAAATCACGATTCATCTCTAATTCTTAAAAACCGTGCAAACCTAGGCAAGCCATTTTTAGTAAAACCGTTAAAAGCAAAGGTAATGCTTTCGCCTATTTTTGGTGGTTGTGTGCGCTGTGCCACAGTGAATCCTGTTCCTATTTTAAATTCACGACCACTTGCATCTTGTACAATTAACGCTCCCATCAACCCTTCGTATTTGCCTTTTCCTTTTGTATAACCCACCACCGTTGCTTCGGCATCCATCAGCGGTTTTCGTTTAATTAAATCGTTTGAGCGCCCTGTTTGGTAGTCACTTGCCCCATTGATTACCATCACACCTTCACCACCTTGCGCGACTTTTATTTGATAAAATTCATCCAACTGCTTTTGGTTTTGTATTAATTGATTCCCTGCCGATTTAATTTGTTTATGCGCAAGTGTTGTAACCCAAGTTTCAAACCATTGTTTGCGTACGCTGAAATCCCCTTTAATATGTGGTGCATCAAACACTCTAAATTCTACTTTATTCCAGCGTTTATCTAATGGATTTTGGCTTCGAATTAAACCTGAGAGTTCATCAAACTTGCTTCGACCTAACCATAATTCACCTTCAATTGAACAATCTTCAGAACAGCTCGTTAAGGCTTTTTCGAACCACTTTGGCACTTGTATAACAGTATCGGCTCTTGTTTTTAACACACCATCTTTGTATATAGCACGCACGCCATCGTATTTTTCACTCATGTAATAGGGTGCGATCGACCAATTGATAGTGTCATTTAAATGAAACGAACTGTCTTGCCAGTTTTTAGCCAACATAACCGACTGCGCTTTTGATAAAACAGGTAACGAAAGAAGTGAAATTAAAATGAGAGTAATCATTAATTCATTCATGTTTTTTCCTTAAACAATATGAATTAATAATGTTAGATACTTTTTTTGAATACGCAATAAAAAAGGAAGTGTTTCCACTTCCTTTTTTGTTTAATTATTTATTATTTTATTAATTGATAACCCTGCGCTTGTAAATCTTTATTCATATCACCTTCATATTTTTCAGTATTCCATGAATATCCAGTTTGATCCACAGCACGATACCAATCTTTTGTGAACTCAACGATATAAAACACCGACTCACTTTCTTCTAACTGCTCTGTAAACTTAAACCCTTCAGAGAACGTATTTTTATATTCTTTTTTGCTGTAATAATATTTTTTTGATTTTTCATAAATATCAAAAGTTTCTAAAACATAGTCACTTTCACGCTGATTGGTCACATAAATAGTGCTTCGAGACCCGTTACTTTCTTTGTCTTTCCAAGTACCTATTAAATCTTGAATTTTAACATTAGGTGCGCGTTTTAAAAAACCCGGCATATCTTCACGTGTTGTAATCAATTGATCTTGATCATTAACAACCATCTTAAAATCTAGGTTTTTGGTTAATGCACAATTTATCGTCACCGATTTTTTGTCCATTTCAATATTAGCGCAAATGGTAACGTCTTTAGTACTTGCCACACTTTTATTTAAAAATGTAAAACTTGTTTGCTCTTTAGTTATTTCTAAGATGTAAGAGTTATCATCTGAAATCCAAAACCCTTCCGATTTGTTTGTTGTTTCTTTTGAACAACCCACCATCAATAATGATGCTGTCATTAAACTTATTATAATTTTCATATTAGCTCTCTTTAATGCTTTTGAATTTTATTAGAATTATCAGTCACCAAATAACGAAATACTACGACTGAATTTTTGGTTTGACCTTTGCCTTCAATGGGTAATCTTATGGTTTCAAATGATTTTCTTTGGTTTTCGTCAAATTCTTTTGACTTCACTTCTTGCATTTTTTGTAAACATTGTTTGCTTAATTCAAAAGACTGTTCGTCTTCAAATTGCCCGATTATTTGTTTGGTCTCTAAATTTAAAGCATTTTGGTGTAAACGATTTAATAACACATACTGACCTTTTTCATTTAATACCCAAGCCTGCATCGGCATTGAGTCTATTAGCGCTCGATAATACACTTGCTCTTCTTTTAATAATTTACTGCTATCTAACATGTCTTTAGCTTGTATTAACGCATTACTCACATGTTTTTTTTCATTTTTTGAAAATTTTAACGTTACCGTTGCAAATTGACTAAATGCGTAAGCTGCAAATAATAATCCAACCAATCCAATTAAGGCAACAATAGTCGTATAGAAAAAATCCAGCTGTTTGCTAAATAACATCATTAAAGCAAACAATATAAAAAAAGCGGCACCCAAATTTGCGACAGCCATTTTAATTAACGATTGTTTGATTGAACTTGCGGCTTTATCTGTCATAGTTTTTCTCTTTAAAAAAAATCCCCAGCGAATAATCATTGAGGATTTTGTGTAGGTTTGGCTTTATCGTGACATGGATGTCACTTATTAGGATTTCGCAGGAGCATGAAACCGAGCCAATCTCTTTAATTTAAAAAGACGGGCTGAAGCCCGACCTACAAGTTGTTATTTAATTGTTTTATGTTTAACTCGTTTAGGACCAGTATCACCTACACGTTTAATAAGATCTTCTTGATACTCACTAAAACTGCCTTCAAAGAAACATATATTGCCATCATCTTCAAACGCTAACGTATGGGTACATACTCTATCTAAGAACCAACGATCATGCGAGATAACAATAGCAGCACCAGGGAAAGCTAATATTGCTTCCTCTAGGGCACGTAATGTTTCTACGTCTAAATCATTGGTAGGCTCATCAAGTAAAAGTACGTTGCCGCCTTCTTTTAATAATTTGGCTAAGAATAATCGATTACGTTCACCCCCAGAAAGCTGCTTAACAAATTTCTGTTGATCGCTGCCTTTGAAGTTAAAACGACTGATGTACGAGCGGCTTGATGTTTCATAAGCGCCCACTCGAATGTATTCTGCACCGTCTGATATTTCATCAAACACAGTCGCGTCTTCATTCAATTCACGCATTTGACCCACACAGGCTAACTTAACCGTTTCACCGATATCAATTGTGCCGCTGTCTGGTTTTTCTTGGTCTAACAACATTTTGAATAATGTTGATTTACCTGCACCGTTACCACCGATCACACCCATGATTGCGCCTGGAGGTAATGTGAAGTTTAAATTTTCATATAACAAACGTCCGTCATAGGATTTTGATAACCCTGCAACAGTGATGACTTTGTCACCCAATCTTGGACCAGGTGGAATGTAAATTTCGTTGGTTTCGTTACGTGCTTGGAACTCACCAGAATTCATTGCTTCAAATTGTTTTAGACGCGCTTTAGATTTTGACTGTCTGCCTTTTGCGCCTTGGCGAACCCATTCAAGCTCAGCTTTAATGGCTTTGTCTTGTTTTGTTTGAGTTTTTGTTTCGTTCTGTAAACGTGCATCTTTCGCTTCTAAGAAAGCCGAATAGTTACCTTCATGAGGAATACCATGGCCACGATCCAGCTCTAAAATCCAACCGGCTACGTTATCTAAGAAATATCGATCATGGGTAATGGCTACCACTGTGCCTGTAAAGTCGTGTAAGAAACGCTCTAACCATGCAACTGATTCAGCATCCAAATGGTTGGTTGGTTCATCTAATAACAACATTTCAGGTGACGCTAAAAGTAGACGACACAATGCAACACGACGACGTTCACCACCAGAAAGTACCGCAACACTTTGATCCCAAGGCGGCAGACGAAGTGCATCGGCTGCAATTTCCATTTTACGCTCAGCGTTATGCGCATCAGCTGTTTCAATAAAGGCTTCTAATTTCCCTTGGCGTTTGGCTAGTTTATCAAAATCGGCATCCGGCTCAGCATAAGCTGCGTAAACTTCATCAAGTTCAGCTTGCGCGGCTTTAAGGCCTTCAAGTGCTTCTTCAACCACTTCACGTACTGTTTTATTGTTATCTAATATTGGCTCTTGTGGTAAATAACCAATTTTAAGTCCCGCTTGTGGACGTGCTTCGCCGTTGAACTCAGTATCTAGACCCGCCATAATTTTTAGCAGCGTGGATTTACCCGAACCGTTTAGACCCAAAACACCAATTTTGGCGCCATGGAAAAAAGAAAGAGAAATATCTTTTAAGATTTCGCGCTTAGGGGGAACAATTTTACCCACGCGATTCATTGTATATACGTATTGAGCCAAGAGACAAACCTCTTTTGGATGAATGAAAAGAGGGTTATTTTAGATGGATGCCGCGCAGATAGCTAGGGCTACTACATGTACTTAAATAAGTGGGTGAGAGCTTGCTCTCAAAAAAAACAGTTAGAGTTTAAAAGTAAGCTTTCATCCACAATAATTATAATTGTTCTACTAGTTAGTAGTTATAACTGTTCAACCAAATAGCCTTTAGCTTCAAGAATACTCAAAACAGAATCTTCACCGGTTAAATGCCCAACACCAACTAATACAAATTCAGTTTCATCATCTAAAAACTGCAGTTCAAGTAAATCGATCCAGTTGTTATTACGTGTCACGATTAATGATTGATATATTTGAGGGAAATCATTTTTCATTTCTTCAACAATCGCTTTAATTTGCGTACCTTCGCGCCATGACTTAACCATGCCGTCCATGATATTTTTTAAGTTATCAATATCTCTAAACGTATACTGCATAATTTTATTGGCGTCGGCTTGCATATTGGTTATAAAAGCAATTTGCTCATCTAAAGTTTCTAGAAACCCAAGTTTTTTGCCGTCTTTTTTAGCTAAATCATTATAAAACTGATCCACCCCTTGTGGTGTAAAACCCAATGCAACAATGGCTTGTGAACTTAATATTAAAGACAAACCTTCAGGTGTGAACAGTTTCATTTGTTCGATTGGCATCCCCACTTTAGTTAGATACGATTCTAACGTGTCATAATTTTCTTTGCTGATTTTGTCTTGTATGGTTTCACCATTTTTTAACATTAAACCCTGCATCATTTTTATTTGTGCAGATTGTGAGGTAGCTTCTTCTAAATCGACTTCAAAAAATAATTCATCTGCTTGTTGATACGCGATATCAAATTGTTTGGGTAATGGATAATCAGAAGCACGTAATAAATGGATGGTGCCACCAAAAAATACAACCTGCTCTTTTCCTTTAATTGTTTTGCTTACTTTCCATACACTTGTTTGCTGTTGGTTTGTTTCTGCTAGCGCATAATTTGCAAGCAATGTTGTCAGAGCTAAAACAATTGTCGAAGATAGTAGTGAGATTCGTTTTTTCATTTTATGGATCCTTAAAGGGTAAATACTTTAATTAAGATTAAGTTACGAGTAAATTATGCCAGAGTTTTTAATAAAAGTTTTCATCCATTAGTCACTGATTAAAAACTTGGTCATTAAGTAAATAACAGGTTTTTTTAAGTAATTTTATTAATTTAGCAGTCGATTCCAAAATGTTATCAATATTCTCTAATTTCCTGCCTTTTGGCAGTAGTGCAGTGTACTTAATTCAACTATCTTAAGTTTATTATTATTTTGTGAGAGTCAAATCATGACAATTAAAAAAATTCTTGTTACCGGTGCATCTGGTTATTTAGCCTCTTGGGTGATTAAACAATTACTTGATCAAGGGCATATAGTAAATGCAACCGTTCGTAGCTTAAAAGACGAAGTTAAAGTAAAACATTTACTGAGTATGCAAAGTGAATTTAAACATCAGCTGAATTTATTTGAAGCCGATTTAATGCTTGAAGACAGCTTCACAGCAGCCATGAGTGGTTGTGATACTGTGATCCATACCGCTTCACCTTATTATTTAGACAAACCTAAAGATGTCTATAACGACATGATTAACCCTGCAATTAAAGGCACTCAAAATGTATTAACTTCAGTAAACAAAATACAGTCAGTTAAAAAAGTGGTATTAACCAGCAGTATTGTTGCATTGTATAATAACGCTTGTGACTATCAATCCATTAAAGATAACAAAGTGCTAGAAGCACATGTAAATAATAATCAAAACCCTAATTATAATTCTTATGCCTTTTCTAAAATCCAAGCGGAAAAAGCAGCATGGCTGATGCAGTCTGAACAATCCAGATGGCAATTAGTTACAGTCCATCCCGGTGCTATTTTTGGCCCATCGTTATCCGATCGCCAAGACGCCACCAGCGTAAAAATGTTAATTCAATTTTTAAATGGATCATTTAACTCAGGTGTACCTGATTTACACTTAGGAATTGTTGATGTACGAGACGCGGCTAAATTACATGTTATCACTGCACTAAATGATAATACTGAAGGTAAATACATAGCGGTTGGCAAAACATTATCGTTATTAGAAATCGGACAAACCTTAGACTTAAAACAGTTTAATATTCCCGATAAATTACCCAAAAAGGTACTACCCAAATGGTTAGTTTGGTTAGTGGCACCGATGATTGATATGCAACGAAGTTATATTAAACAAAACGTAGGATACAAAATTTATTTTGATAATACTCGTAGCGCAGCGCTTTTAGACAATGGGTTTATTGATGCAAAAGACACGTTTAATGAACATACTAAACAAATTGTGGCGAGTAAATTAATTTAACTACTTTTAAAAATACGTTTTTGAAGTTAATAACACGCTTATAAAATCTTAAAATACCCAGTGTGTAGCTGGGTATAGTTGGGTATTTCCAAAACAATATTTTAATTTACAACTCTTGTGCCGCAACCGTATAAGTCATCCATTTTTTAGTACTCCAACGCCATACTGCAACTAGCGCTCGAATCACTTCATCAAACAATGCCGCGAAAAATATTCCGTAAATACCGAATCCCATTACTATAGCCAAAACATAAGCCAGTGGCGCCGCAATCGTCCAAGTTAATAATATGGCGCTGAATGAATTAAACTTGGCGTCCCCTGCTGAGCGTAGTGCACCACCCACTACAATATTTATCGCTCTGCCTGGTTCTGTAAAAACTGAGATTAAAAACAATCCAAAGCCTAGTTTTAAAATTTCAGGGTTATCCGTATATAAACTTAAAATAAATGGATGTAATAAAAAGAATATAAATGCAATCGAAGTAGAACCTATTACAGCTAACTTAGCGCCTTTTACTAATGTTTTTTGTGCTTGTTCAAAATCTTTTTTACCAATTAATTGCGCAATAATGGTTTGAGTCGCCGTACCAAAAGCAAAACTAAAAGCTAAACAAAAAATAAAGGTGGTGTAGGTATAATTTCTTGTGGTTAACGCAACGTCACCAACTTGACTGACCACCCACAACAGATAAATCATATATACATCAAATGATAATGGCTCTAACGATGACGGTATTGCAATTTTTAAGATGGGTTTACTTAATCGTTTAAATTGTTTGATACTATACTTAATAGGTAATTCAACATTTAATTTAAAGTGAAACACACTCATTAATATCAACAAACCAATTAATGATGACAAAACACTCATCATCGCCACACCATGTACGCCATAATCGGTATAAAAAACAACCCATGCATTACCCACTATATTAAGTAATGCAACGGTCCAATTTGCATAAGTATTATATTCTGGATGGCCAAATAAATTTAACGTAGTTTGATAAACGGACCTAAAACCAAGAATAACCGCTACAAATGCAATGTATTTTAAATACACATTGGTATGTTCTTTAATGGCATCACTTAAATTAATTAACTCAGAGAACTGCGCGCCAAAAAACCATAACAAGGAACCGATGACAATAGAGACTAAAAAAACCAAACACGCATAAGTTACAATACTCGCTCTAGCGTCTAAATTTTGTTCGTTACCTAAACGCTGCCCCGCAACTGCGCTACCAGCAATACTGATACTGATCAGAATCATACTACACATAAATAATAGTGGCATAACCGCACCCACACCTGCAGCAGCGTTATCAGAAATATGACTTAGAAAAAAAGTATCTGCAAGTGGGACACTCAAAACAATCATTTGATCAATGATCATCGGGATACTCATCCCCCAAATTCCTTTTTTAAGAACTTGGCTTTGGCTGGCTGGTTTAGACTTTGGTTTAGAATTAGGTTTTGACATGATATTAACTACTAATAATGAAACGTGACTTTAAATAAACATATAGGATAAACACAGCAAAAAGTTATTTTTTGGTTAATAGTTTGTATTTATTATTTTGGATAAGAGCTTGTATTTATTATTTTTGATAAAAAAAACCACTTATAACAAGTGGCTGCTTTATTCAATTATTTCAATTTTTAATTTGTAAACTTTACTAACTCAATTCATTTTTCTCTAAAGCTAATGCCATACTTACAGCACCAGGGCCTAAATTAAGTCCCGCAGTTACATTTGAAACCGTTCGATACACTTCAATATTATGTTTTTTTGCAACTTCAGATAATTTAACAAAACCTCGAGTTAATACCAATTTATCTAACTCACCAGCATAACTAATCACAATAGTGGGTAATAACAATTTTTTATTCTGTATACATTCAATCGCATAATCAAACATTTTTTCAATAGCCGTTTCACGTCTACGTACTTTGGCAACAGCTGCATTTGTATTATTATGCACACATATTATA
This sequence comes from Pseudomonadales bacterium, assembly GCA_022968985.1. GTDB lineage: Bacteria > Pseudomonadota > Gammaproteobacteria > Pseudomonadales > Natronospirillaceae > Marinicellulosiphila. Next base: position 22,121 of record JALJPK010000036.1, read on the forward strand.
GGATGTATATCGAATGCTTTTGACATCAAAGCACCAAACATACTCACTGAGTCGATGCCTTTTTTAAGTGCACGCTCACGTATATAAGCCACATCTTTTGGTACACCATAACCAAACGCATTATTTGAAAAATGAGTCAGCTGTTTAATCGTTTCTTTTTTACCTAATTTTTGTTTTAACAAGCTAATTGCTTTTAAGCAGTACAAACCTTGCGCGGCGAAAACAGTGCCGGTGTTAATAATATCCATATTAAACTTAGTGGTTTTACCTGCTTTTATACGAACACTCTTTGAGCGTTCAATGGCTTTTTGTGAGGCCAATACTGCGTTTTTAAAAATTTCACTATTTGCATTTGATACCGTCATCATTAATGCATAATCATATTTTGAGATAATTTCTTTTTGAAAAAACTCATATATTTCTGAAACACTAGGTGCCAATGATTGTGCGTCCCTATTTTTTTCAATTAATTCTTTTTGATAAAAATCTAATGCGGTTTGATCTTTTGAGTCATCTTTAAAAACAACCCCTTCCACATCAATATTAATATGCAGAATTTTTATATTGTACTTTTCAAATACATAAGTAGGTAAGTCACATGCTGCGTCTACAATAAGTACAAATTTCATTTTTTGCCTTTAATCGGAGTGAGTGATGTTTAAACTAATTCATTAAAAACTGGCCAACCCTAAATAATAAGGTTGGCCTTATCACTAATTAAGGTGTCGCTTCAATTACAACTGGAATATAAGGTCCGTTCGGTAAACCTGAATAACCATTATTAATTGACGAGTTATTGGCTTGATAAGACAACATACGAGTATTACTATCGCCGTTATTAATCATTTGACCAAGCATCGCATTTAAAATTATCTCTAACAAAGAATCACCACCACCACTTGTTTGTGTTGCATGAGTGTCCCCTTGCCAAATTGTGTTACCTGTTTTACTTTCAACTAATTTAATATCTGTTTTAACCACTGCGCGTGATCGCACAACTTCATACTTCTGACCCCATTGATTAATGGTGACATACATAACGGCATCAGGGTTTAAATGTTCAATTAATTTTTCAATTTTAACCGCATTCATTTCAGCTGAAGTGGGCAGACCATTTTGCTTAAAATAATTATCGATTACAGCAACAGGAAATACGTAATAGCCTTTTTCTGCTACTATTTTACTAATTGTAGACAAAAATATATAAGGTGCATTAACTTCAACAGATTCATTTAAAGGCGGTATGATTAATATTGATTTGGGTTTAGCCGCTTCAAATGCTGAATAGTCATATCCCGTTTTAGGAGTAACCGCACAGCTTACTAACATTAATCCAAATACTAATAAAATAAAATTATTCAACTTCATTTTTAACCTCCAAATCTTGACCATCACTTACTGCTGAAATTAACTCGTTTTCATCAAACTCTTCAACATCTAACGACACTCCCGGAAATGCCCTTGAAATCAAACCATCAATCATGACAGTCGATTCTGGAAATAATTTCTTTTCCATTTTTAAAGCACTAATCGCTGCTGGTGCATCGCCAATTTGCGCATATAACATACCTAAATGCGCATAAATACCCGGCGCCACTTTATACTGCTTCGCATTCGCCTTATGGATGTCTTTTGTTATTAGTCCGATTTGTATTAACGGGGTCGCTTTACTTGGTTTAACATACATCTTATAAAGCATGTCTTCGTAAGAACCCCAATGATATAAAGTTGGTTTTGAAGCACAGCCATTAATACCAGCAATCACACAAACCATTAATAAAACTTGAAATATTTTATTCATATTAATTATTTAGCCCAACCGTTTTTATCTAATGATTTCACAAGCTTATTAACCGCTTCTGTAATTGCAAAATTTAATACTTTTCCGTTTAATGTTGAGTCGTAACCCGCGCTGCCACCAAATCCTGCAATTTCACGTGTGCTTAATTGATATTCGCCTGCACCTTGAATTGAATACACCACTTCAGAAGTTAATACATCTGATACGATTAAAGTCACATTGGCATAAGCGATTTGTTGTTTACCCGATCCTAAAATACCAAAAAATTGATGATCACTTGTTTCTTTACGACCAAATTCAGTCACACTACCTGAGATAGTATAACGAGCACCTGATATATTCTGTGTTTGACCAAGTAGCTCTGCTTCTGCTTTCATTCTTGCCAAATCTTCACGATCCATCACTTTAAAATGATTGGTTTGCTGCAAGTGAGACTTTAAAATAGTTTTAGCTTGGTTACCCATATGATCTTCATCACTTGAAAATAAACCACTTTGATAATTTGATGCGTTCACAAAACCCGTCACCACGATAGGTTGTTTTATGCCTTGGTAATCTGAATGAGCCGATTCAACAACCGGCGTTGAAATCGCCCTATTTGATTGAGTGGCACAACTTGACATTAATAATGCAGCACTTCCTACCATAACAAGTAAGTGAGTATTAACTTTTTTCATTTTATTTTCCTAAAGCGGATTAAAGAGCCGCTATTGTGACAACCCATCACGCCTTGGTCAAATTAGCTTTTTTACTTAATGCCAACCAGTGATTATACTAATGCTAATTATTTTTACTTTATTGATACTATTTTATGATTTCTCAAATTCTTGTATTTAACAGTGGCAGCTCATCGTTTAAATTTTCGTTATATCAAAGTGATCAATCTGAGCCTATTTTAGCTGGGTTAGCCGAACAACTTGGCAGCCAACAAGCTTGTATTTCATTTGAATATAAACAGAATAAACAAAAATTTAAGACACCTAACAGCAACCATGAAGCCGCCATTAATTTTGTGCTGGATCAATTTAAAACATTAAATATTGATACCTCTTTAATTAAAGCCATTGGGCATCGTGTGGTTCATGGAGGTGAATTTTATAATGACAGCGTGATTGTGAACGATGAAGTATTAAACAATTTAGAATCTTGTAGTGATTTAGCCCCCTTACATAACCCTGCGAATATTCAGGGTATAAAAATTATGCAAAATTTATTTAAAGACATTCCACAAATTGCAGTTTTTGATACCGCATTTCATCAAACTTTACCCAAACATGCCTACTTATATGCTGTGGATTATAATTGGTATAAAGATTATGCCGTACGTCGTTATGGATTTCATGGAACCTCTCATAAATATGTTGCCCAACAAGCAAAAACAATTTTAAAATTAGATGACAAACATCAACTTATCACCATTCACTTAGGTAATGGCTGCAGCGCCTGCGCTATTAAAGATGGAAAAAGTGTAGATACCACAATGGGTATGACTCCACTTGAAGGGTTAGTAATGGGTACACGCTGTGGTGATATCGACCCTAGTATTTTGCAATTTATTGCTAACAAAACAAACCTGTCATTGGATGAAATTACCACAAAATTAAATAAACAATCCGGCCTATTAGGCTTATCAGGGTTAAGTAATGACATGCGCACATTAATTGCAGCCAGTGCAACTAACCCACAGGCTAAAATTGCGATTGATGTATTTTGTTTTAAATTAGCCAAACAAATTATGGCATTAGCGACATCACTTTCAAAAATCGATGTTTTAGTTTTCACAGGCGGTATTGGTGAAAACTCAGCTTTTATCCGCGAAGAAGTTTTGGAGCATCTTGTTTTATTAGGTTATAAAGTTGAAACTGAATTTAACAATCATCAAAAACTTTATAATGGACAAATTACTAAAGCCAATACACCATTAGCCATGGTGATAAAAACCGATGAAGAATTAATGATTAAAAATGATACAACTCGATTAATTTTTTCAAACTAATAAAGCAAAGGACAACATTATGTATAGTATATTTATCGCACCCACTTCATCTTCAACGGGTTTAACTTCAGTATGTTTAGGTTTAGTTCGTGCCCTTGATCAAATTGGTATTGCGGTAGCATTTTGCAAACCTATTGCTCAATTAACCGATTCAAATCAAGTCGATCAATCGACTTTTATTTTAAAACAAACCACAGCGTTAGAACCCTGTGAGCCTTTATCATTAGAATACGCACAACATCTAATGTCACAAGGTAAAGAAGGCCAACTAATGGAAGAAATCGTTAGCATCTATAGTCAATCGGCTAAAAATGCCGACGTGGTCATTGTTGAAGGTTTAGTGCCTATTGCTAATGAAAACTATATTGATCGATTAAACAGCGCGATTGCTAAAACATTAAACAGTGACGTTATTTTAGTTGCCGCTAAAAAACACAGAAGTTACGCTGGCTTAAATAAACGCATTGAGATGACAGCCAGTTTATTTGGTGGTTTAAATTCTAAAAAATTATTGGGTTGTATCTTAAATAAAATTGGAGCACCTGAAGACGGACAACTACAAGCCGGCGATGAAATAATCGAAGTTGATGAAAAACAAATAACCTTAGAGAATATTTCACATAAAATTCCTATTTTTGAAAAAAAATCATTTCGTTGTTTAGGTTTAATATATTGGAACCCTGATTTAATTAGCCCACGCACTTTAGAAGTTGCAAACTATCTAAAAGCAAAAGTAATCAGTAAAGGCAACATGGACACGCAGCGAGTCAAACAAATTACATTAGCTGCGCGTACAGTACCTAATATGTTACATACATTATTACCTGGCACATTATTAGTCACACCAGGGGATCGTGAAGATATATTATTAGCTGCAAGTTTAGCGGTAGCAAACGGTGTACCTTTAGCGGGTATATTATTTACCGGTGACTTATTACCCGATCAACGTATTATTGATTTATGTGAAATTGCTATCGATAAAGGGCTGACTATTTTATCCACTAAAAGCAATACTTATCTCACCGCACAGATATTAAATAAAATGCCATCAGAAGTACCCAGCGACGATTTAGAAAGAATGGAAGCGGTAATGGAATCGGTTGCCGACTCTTTAGATGTCAACTGGGTAGAAGCACAGGGTAAACTCAGTGTTGATACCCGATTGTCACCTCCTGCTTTTAGATACGCATTAGTACAGCGCGCTAAGGCTGCGAATAAAACAGTGGTGCTTCCAGAAGGCGAAGAACCTAGAACCATTCAAGCGGCTTGTATCTGCGCCCAAAAACAAATCGCAAAATGTATTTTATTGGGCCGTGAATCTGAAATTGTTCGTATTGCACAAGCACACGGATATGAAATTGGCAACAATATAGAAATCATCAACCCTGAAGACATTCAAAAAAATTACATCGCAGGTTTAGTTGAGCGTCGTAAACACAAAGGTGTAACCAGTCAAATGGCGCAAAGCTATTTAGAAGACAACGTAGTGTTAGGCACAATGATGTTAGCGCAAAACGAAGTAGACGGATTAGTCAGTGGCGCTATACACACTACTGCCAATACGATACGTCCAGCATTACAGTTAATTAAAACCAAACCCGATGCGGCGTTAGTGTCATCTATATTTTTTATGTTGCTTCCAGAACAAGTATTAGTTTATGGGGATTGTGCGGTGAACCCAGACCCAACTGCACAAGAATTAGCCGACATTGCCATTCAGTCTGGTGATTCAGCAAAAGCATTTGGTATCGAACCTAAAATAGCCATGATCAGTTATTCGACAGGCAAATCAGGAAAAGGCTCAGAGGTAGAAAAAGTAAGAGAAGCCACAAGATTAGCCAAAGCGGCACGACCTGATTTATTAATCGATGGCCCCTTACAATATGACGCGGCAAGTGTTGCCAATGTAGCAAAATCAAAAGCACCCGACAGCGAAGTTGCCGGACAAGCCACTGTATTTATCTTCCCAGATTTAAACACAGGTAATACAACATACAAAGCCGTTCAGCGCTCTGCCAATTTAATAAGCATAGGGCCGATGTTACAAGGCTTAAATAAACCTGTAAATGATTTGAGTCGTGGCGCTTTAGTTGACGATATTGTTTATACAATTGCGTTAACCGCTATTCAGGCAGTTTAAATTACAAAAAATGTAGGTTTGATATTTCTAAAAAATGAAATATATTTTGAGTCAAAATCACAAACCTACAATTACTCACAGATACTTATTGGAATAAAATGAAGCAATTACAAAAACAATATTCGCTGCTTGCGAAATACAATCAGACTATGAACCAATCCATGTATCAAGCTTGTAGTACATTAAATGTATTTGAATTAAGAAAACATCGTAGCGCCTTTTTTGGATCCATCATCAACACGTTAAATCACATATTGGTGGGTGATATTATTTGGTTAAAACGAATTGCCAATCAAGAGATAAAATTTAATTCAGTGCAAGCAATTAATGATTTTGAGACACCTAATTCATTAAGCCAAGTATTGTTTGATGATTTTTTAATATTACAACAAGCTAGAATGTATATCGATAGTGTATTTATTGCGCTGGCAGAGGAATTAACTGAACAAAACTTAGACAGTTTGATGCAGTATGAAAACTCCGTAGGGAAAGTATTTAAGAAAAGAACATCCGACGTGCTATTACATGTATTTAATCATCAAACCCATCATCGAGGTCAAGTCAGCACGTTATTAAGTCAAATTGATGTTGATTATGGCAGTACTGATTTAATTGTTTTAACCGATAGTTTTGAATAAATAAAAACTTACTTTTTAATAACACAACAGTCATTTATTAATTAATTATAAAAAGGGATAATTGCTTTAATTACCCTTTAGAGAATTTTCATGTCTAAACAACTTTTATTGATCAGCCTAATTCCATTAATAATAATGTCGTGCAGTGGTAAACCCACCGTGCAGGATTTTTTAGATGACCCAGAGCTGTTGTCGAAAACAACTAATCAATGTATTACTCAAGTTTTCGGTGATGAAGTTCATGATAAAGAAACCTGCGCAATAGCCAAAGAAGCACAGATTCAGAAAGCTAAAAATGCAATTAATTCAATTTTTGAATAATCGTTATTGACGTTTTACTAATTAAAAAATCGCTGTCAATAATGTCATTTTTATTGACAGCAATTTTTTAAAATCTACCTATCAGAAACCACTACTAAGTACAATTAGCACAGTTAATTCATTTCACTTTAAGCTCCAATCCCAGCCCCAATAAAAAACTAAATTTTAATTGTAGAAATTTATAAAGAATGAAATTATCTAATACCTTAATTTATTTTTTCTGGTGGTTTATTATAAAAAAACATCAAAAAGAAGCATTGCAGTACTATTGTTGTTCATCCGACATTACAAAAAGTAAATGAGAAATCATCAGCCTTATACAGGTTTTTTCTATGTCGGTATATTTTTGTCCCAATCGACTACCCACAAGAAAGTGACGGGATTACTATTGTTAATTATAAATTTAAGACACTCTATTGCTTACGACGCCAGCCTATTGTTGGACTTCAAGAAAATCAGTATGTATAGTTCGATCTTAAATTAAAAATAACCCGACAATTGACCATTTTTGTCATTTGTCGTTTATATAGCGTTCTACGGTATTGCATTAAGATGATCGACTGGGTTAAGAATTTTATAATTTTCTAGAAACTTTTGAAGGTAGTTCAATTACTAATTGGTATGGAACTGAAATGGCCTTAACAGAAGATAGAAAAGGTGGGGGAATTTGGTTTACTCCCTCAATTCCTTGGCTTCAAATGGCATCAGTATATTTTGAAACTTCAAATAATAAAATTTATCATTTAGAGAGTTATGAACATAATGCAGATTTTGGAATCATAATAAAAGAAGTGGACTCCATAAAACCTTGGGAACCCGATGATTGTACAATATTACGGAATGCTAATTTGCCAATTTGTAAAATATCAAGTGTTGAATTTAGCATCGACGAATTAGCAGGAATAATTGAAGGTTTTTTATTTGTAATAGATCATAATAAAATTACTATGAGATCAGGTGAAATATACGAACAAAATGACTCAACGCTTAAACTTCTTTGGCATGATGAATCGATAATGATGCAAGTTAATGATAAGCATCCAAATACGTAGAACAAAGGCAATTAAGTCGGACAGTTAATCGTTGACTGCTGTTCGTTCCTCACAACAATTATAATCAACGTTCATCTGACCGCTTATTGCGGGCGTTAAGCCACTAATGGAAATACTAATGGATCAATTACAGCCGTTGTTAATGGAGCTTGATAGCCTGAAAAGTGTATATAGAAAATCATATATCTCCGATGGGGCAAGAAATGAAAATTCAGCTGAACATAGCTGGCACCTTGCTATGGCATTGATGTCCCTTAAAGATAAATTACCGAATGAGCTAAATATTGATCATGCGATAAAAATAGCCTTGGTTCATGATGTTTGTGAAATAGGAGCTGGGGATGTTTGTGCGTACGCTTCTAACCCTACTGAGCAAGCAGAAAATGAAGAAGCATACTTGAATTCTTTAACTGAAAGATATAGTGCCTTTGGAACTGATGTGAAGGATTTATGGTATGAATACGAAACTCAGGAAACATTAGAAATGTCGATGGGTAAAAGTGTTAGATAAGCTACTCCCTTTTTTGTTAAATTTAGCTACAGAAGGCAGAACTTGGCAGGAGCAAAATATTACTGCGAGCATGGTAATTAAACACAATAGTTTCGTTCAAGAAATCGCCCCTGAAATCCATAAATGGATGATGTGTGAATTAGACAAAGCTGTCACTAACTCTTGGTTAGAATGTGCTTAATAAATAAGAACACAATCAAGACACACAGACCAATCAAAACAAAAACAAAAACAAAAATCAGGGGCTTATTCTGTGTGTGTCAACGCAGCCCCTCCTTATCCAAAAATATTTCAAAAAATACAAACCGGAAAAATAACGATTCAAAATTGTACTGAGAATGAATATACTGTTTGAAATTAATACTATTACAATAACAAGAAAAATGAGAGTTGTGAAAAGTTAAATTTTCTACAGCCTCGTTATGTTTTACTCAAAGGTTCGGTGTATATGAAAATTATTACGATGTTAATCCTATTATTATCTTTTCCAGTTATGGCTGATGATTTAATAATTAAAGATGCCCAATTTGCATGTACAAATATAAAACAAAATTCAGTTAATGACCCTTTCAAATATAGTTACGGTGTTGAAATTATCTTAAAAAATAATGGAGTCATTCCCATTATTCTACTTACTAAAATAAATGGTATAGCTTCAATCCCATTTAAAAGTAGTGATGAGATAAAAATACGTCGCACATTGTCCTACAATGAAACACGACGGAGAAATTCTTTAATAATTCCACCAGCCTATAAGTTAGACCTAGTTGAATTACTCCCCGGCGATGAAACTATGATTTCATATCAGTTCTCAAGTAAGGAGTTTGTAAGTAAATCGAATTTTGAATATTTTGCAAGGGCCGCTTATGGTGGGCGATTTAATAATTGGGTAGGTAGATTACGCACCAAAGAAATAAACACTCAAAGAGTATATCAATGCAAAACATAACAAGCCATTAACAAAGCGAGGGTAAAATCTTGACTTCATACATCATCATCATCATCGAGATACCACTTTAAAAATGTTTTGTAATCTAAGGTCAGTTTCATTAACCGGACATTTAAAACTATTTAAAACCATTTGAGAAAATACGTTAGTTTTTTCGAATAAATCCGAAACCTACAAATCAAATTAAAGCACAAAGACAGGCTAATTTAGATCAATTTACAGCTATCTTTTATGCTGTTTATACATCATATGTAATTCTTTTTGATATTGGTTTTCAGCATAAGCGCCTAACTCTTGGCGCTGATTAAACGCTTCTTCTTTTAAGAGTTTCTTATAATTATTATAATGTTCCACATCTAATTCACCTGACTGCAACGCTGTTAGAATCGCGCAGCCTTTTTCGTTTTGATGTGAACAGTTTTTAAATTTACAGCTCTGTGCAAAGTCCACAATATCGACAAACGTAAACTCAATTCCTTGTTGCGCATTTAACAACTGCAATTCACGCATTCCTGGTGTATCGATAAAAATCACTCCACTTTTATTAATTAATAACTCTCTATGGGTGGTGGTGTGTTTGCCTTTTTTATCGTCGTCACGTATATCCGCTGTTTTCATAGGTTTAAACTCATCAGACATGATCCCATCAAACAAAGTCTCAGCAAATAACTGATTAACCAAGGTTGATTTACCTACTCCTGATGAACCTACAAATGCGATTGAATTGGCGGGCAACAAAAAGTCGCTTAACGGTTTTAACGTTTCAGCATCAAACGAGTTTATTGCATAAACTAAATCTACGTTTGTCTTTTTTATTTGATCTAAATAAATATAAAAATCTTCACTTTCATCAATTTTGCTTAATATAACAACGGGAGTGATATCAAACTCATACGCCAAGGCCAAATAACGTTGTAACCTTTTTTGATTAAACTCATCGTTGGCGCTGGTCACAATAAACAAATAATCTAGATTTGCACAAATTAGCTGTCGTTGTTGATTACTTAAACGCTCAATTCTATTTTGTGATTCTAAAATATTAACAATTTTATAATGTTCATTTGTCTTTTGCGCCACTACCCAATCACCGACGGCTATAAACTGACTGACAGGTCGATATTCTAACGGACATAACACAGTTTGCTCAACTACATTATCTGCATCATCACTTTCACCCAATGCTTTTATTACGTCACGGTGAATGGCACTGATTCGTAAGACTTGAATGTCAGGATTGTCGAGTTGCTCAAAATCTAGTTGCTGTAAGAAGAAGTTTGACCAACCTAAGCTTTGTAGTTTTGTGAAGTTCATTTTTCAGTCTTTTTTGGATGATACATAATTAATAATTAACTCAGCAGCTTTTTTCTCTGAGGATTGATCCCACTGATCAAGTTGGTTAATTTGTGACATAACGATTAACATTCTAATACTTGCCCTAATTAATAATTGATCAAAGTTTTTAATATGTTCGAAATGTTTTAAAACTTTAATATCACCCGCTCTAGGCCCTATAAAATTAGCGTAAATCGCTAATGCAAATTCGGCAACACCCCAAAAAGGCGACAAATCAATTATAGCGGGTGACTCTTTTGGATGAATTAAAATATTTTCGAAATTTAAATCTCCATGAATCACTTGTTGCTTATCACAGAAAATTGGCTGCCTTAACTTATACAGTTTACTTACTAATGAATTAAGTTGTGGTTGTATATTTTCCTGTTTTTCACCCCAAGCAGCTTTATCCGCAACGCCCCATGGACTCGAGTTTTCATTTAAAACATCATTAAACTCAATTTTGGCAAGCTCTGCATGGTATTTTTGAATAGCGATGATACAAAGCTCAACATCACTATTTTGTGAATGTATACCCTCTAAATAGTTCCAGACTGTCCAGATTTCATCATAAACATATTGTTCTTGTTTATTTTTTAGCATTACCGTGCTTCGGTAGTTATTTGATGTTTGTTGAATTAAAACATCACCGAGCCAGTTTATTACTTTTAATGAATCACTATGTTCAAATGACGTGGCATCCACTTGTTTTAAAACATAATCACCCACTTTATAAACTTGTTGTGAGCCACCTTTTAATAGAGATATTTCACCTTTAATATTAAATGAATTTTTTACATTTTCTAAATTTACCATAAAACGCTCTCTATCATTTTGTTAAGCGTAAATCACGAAGCCTGACTTGTGTTTTTTTAATACTCTTAGCTCATGTCTATTTTTATCCCTTACTCTTCAAATTGATCAAATTTCTAAAAAATCAATTAAATCTTCAACAAGATCATTAACTTCTCGGTCACTTTTAATGTCTTTAAAACTAGAATCCATTGTCTCGTCCTCTTCAACTTTACTCACATTTATTTTTTTGGATTTTTTCATTAATTCTTCATTTTTCCAATTTTCCAGAAGCATTTTTTCATTTTCTGATTTTAATGAAAACTCATGAGTTGGAACTAAAGCTAAACGAAAACCAATTGAATCGCTTCTGACATCTTGTGATTGATTAGAATTTAAACCATTATCTTTCCAAGATTCGCCTGCTACTAGCATTTTAATACATATTTCAGAATTTTCATTTATGCATGTCGATGTCCATTCACTTACATTCCCCAGCATATCAAACAATCCAAATCCATTTTCCAAATACTGCATAACTTGATTAGGTTTATTTAATGAGTTTGAACAATCAAAACAATTACCGGAAAGGTTTTCAACACCCTCATTTAATGCAACCTCAAAAGTAAGCCCTTCTTTTGCATATTCCCATTCATGAATGGTTGGTAATCTATATTTATTGGATGTCACACTTGTTAACCAAGGTATGAATTGCTCAGTAACATCCTTGTAACTTACGTTAATTACAGGATTTTCACCTCGACCCCATCCATTATCATCGGGAATATAAGTGCATCCTCCCGCAGACACACAAGCGTCCCATTGATTAAATGTCACTTCATTAACATTCATATCAAATGGCATAAAACCGGATAACACTTTCTCTTGTTGCCCTTCTACTTCTTTTTGAATATCAAATGTTCCAGCGGGTATTTTTACGTACGACCCTGAAATTTCTTTAAAGAAATCATTCCTTTTCCACTTACTCTCTTCTATTTCAAGATAAATGGTATTTTTTTCTTTTTTTATAAAAAAATCATTCCAATAAATAAAATAATCAACATATTCATCAGATTCATTAATAAGATTAAGATAAGAGTTAAAATCCAAAAATAAATCTACATTCTGTAAATATTCCTTGTGTTGATTATCAACCTCTTCAACCAAACGAAATCCAGCCCCTGATTTCATAAAATTAATTTTTTCACGCTGACTCAACTCAACAGGCAAACCCAACAAATAACCACCACCTCGAACTACACCGGCA
>JALJPK010000037.1 GCA_022968985.1 Pseudomonadales bacterium
CCCTTTACCTGCGCCGCCTGGCCCATCAATTGTTATAACATTCATTTTATTCCCTTTTAGCAAGTTCACTTATTAGACCTTGCTTGTAAAACTTCAGTAAAATATTCTCGTGCTGTTTTTGCTTCACTCAGCACACTTTTAATAACCGGTTCGTCGTTGTTTGATATGGCATCTTTTAGTTTGTCTAAATCATCTGTAAATGCATTTAAAACTTCTAATAGAGCATCTTTATTACAGTTAAAAATGTCGTGCCACATAGTAGTGTCACTGGCTGCAATTCTTGTAAAATCTCTAAACCCACCTGCTGCATAATGAAAAATTTCACGATTTTCGCTGCGGTGATTTAATGTATTCACTAATGAAAACGCCAACAAATGTGGTAAATGACTAGTAGCTGCCAATACTTGGTCATGATGCTCGACACTCATTTCAACTACATGTGCGCCTACAAATCGCCAAATAGATTCAACTACTTTAAACGCTTCATTTTGTGTATAAATATCTGGTGTTAAAATAACTTGATGACAGTCGTACAACTCTGAATTAGCAGCTAACACACCACTTTTTTCAGCGCCTGCAATTGGGTGACCCGGCACAAAAAAGCGTGGCATTTGGCCAAATACTTTTTTACTGGCACGAATGACTTCGTCCTTTACGCTGCCTACATCGGTTAAAATAACACCTTCTTTTAAAAATGGTTTTATGTTTTCTAATGTCGATTCAATAGACAACATTGGCACACACAATACAATCACATCGGCTTGTTTAACCATTTGTTCTAAATTAGCAGCGCCTTCATCAACAATTTTATTCTGTAGAGCAATATCAACGGTCTGCTGTTTTCTAGCATAACCTAATACTTTAAAATCACTTTCATACTGGCGTCGTTTTAAAAGCGCTTGCCCTAAAGACGCCCCCATTAAACCAAGACCAACAATCAATATATTTTTATTATAAAATGACATTACATTGCTTCTAAAATTTGCTTAACACATTGAAGAAAACGCTCATTCTCTTCTTTTGTGCCAATGGTGACTCGTAAATGATCAGGCATCTCATAATTAGCAACAGGTCTTACGATGACACCCATTTTTAATAATTCATCATTTACAAATTGAGCCTTGCCTTTAAATTCAACACAAAGAAAATTACCAATGCTTGAAATATAATTCACATCCATTTCTTTTAGCGCCGTTTTAATTTGTTTTTTACCTGAGTCATTTTGAGCAATAGATTGCTTTAAATATTCAGTATCATCAAGGGCTGCCTCTGCTGCCACTAACGCTAAACTATTCACATTAAATGGCTGTCTAACACGATTTAAGTAATCGGCTATTTTAGCTGTTGAAACACTGTAACCGACTCGAAGTGAAGCCAAACCATATGCTTTAGAAAACGTTCTTGTTAATACTACATTTTCAAAACGTTTATGAATTCGAATACCATCAGGGTAATTTTCTTGTGACACATATTCAGCATACGCTTCATCTAAAACAACAATAATACGTTTAGGTACTTGTTTTAAAAACGCTTTTAATTCGCCTTTAGAGATCCACGTACCCGTCGGATTATTTGGATTGGCTATAAAAATGATTTTAGTTTTTGAAGTAATCGCCGCTTCCATTGCGTCTAAATCATGACCCCAGTCAATGGCTTGGGTTACTACTGCTTTAGCACCAACAGCCTGTGTCACAATTGGATAAACCGCAAACGCGTGTTGAGAATAAATCACTTCGTCCTCAGCAGTTAAAAAAGCACGCGCGATTAATTCAAGTACATCGTTTGATCCATTACCTATCGTAATTTGATCAGAATTAATATTTAGTTTTTCAGCTAATTTATTTTTTAAACGATACGCGCTTCCATCTGGGTAACGAGTCAAATCTGGTAACGCTTGTCTGATTGCTTCAATCACTTTAGGGCTTGGCCCTAAAGGGTTTTCATTACTTGCAAGTTTAACAATATTCTCGATGCCTAATTCACGCTCTAATTCTTCAACTGGTTTCCCAGGAATATACGGCATTAATTTTTGCACGGATTGTGTTGCTATAATTTTCTGACTGTCATCACTCATAATTTTTCTCAAATAACCGCTACTGGATATGAACCTAAAATTTTCACGTCCGCTGCTGTTTGTTGAATTTTCTCCATTAATTTTTTAATCGGCGCATCATCTAAATGCCCAACAAAATCAATAAAAAACACATAAGACCAAGTACTCGATGGTGAAGGTCTTGTTTCTACGCGTGTTAAATCAACTTTTAAATCATTAAATGGTTGCAACAAATGATACAGAGCACCGGGTTCATTTTTCATTGAAACAATTAAAGAGGTTTTATCTTTACCACTGGTTTGAACTTCATCACGACCAATAATTAAAAAACGTGTTGAGTTATCTGGTTTGTCTTCAATTTTTTCATTTAATATCATTAAATCGTATTGCTCTGCAGCCATTTCACCTGCAATAGCAGCACTATTCCATTCACCCATTACACGTCTAGCGGCTTCTGCATTACTATTTACGGCAACACGTTCTGCATTTGGATATTTAGTATCTAACCATTTACGACATTGCGCTAAGGATTGTTGATGCGAATAAATACGTGTTATATTTTTTGGATCGTTGTTTTTAGCAGTCATCAAATTATGATGAATACGTAATTCCACTTCACCTGAAATTTTTAAGTTTGAACTTAAAAAAGAATCCAAAGTGTAATTAACCACACCTTCTGTTGAATTTTCAACAGGCACCACACCATACTCACAGGCACCGGCTTCTACTTCGCGAAACACTTCATCAATGGCACCCATTGGTTTGGATTGCATCCATTCACCAAAATGCTTAATAGCGGCTAACTGACAAAATGTACCTTCAGGGCCTAAAAACGCAACACGTTGTGATTTTTCTAGTGCAAGACAGGCAGACATAATTTGACGAAACAATCTTGCTACATCTTCATCTGCCAACGGCCCTTCGTTACGCTCTTTTACTCGCCTTAAAACTTGTGCTTCACGTTCAGGGCGATAAAAAACAGCATCAGGATCATCTAATAATTTAGTTTCCGCTACTTTTTGCGCACAAGTTGCACGCTTATTTAAAAGTATATGAATCTGTTTATCGATACTATCAATATCATCACGCAGCGCTAAAAGCGCCTGCGTGTTTAATGGTTTATCACTCATTTACTTCACCGTCAGATTCATCAGATGCTGGTGCGTCTGATGCTGGTGCTTCTGAAGATGACTCACCTTCGACTATTTCGCCTTCAGCAACTTCACCTTCACCTTCAACAGCTTCGCCTTCGCCAACTTCACCTACAACAGTTTCGCCATCAACAACTTCACCTTCTACTACTTCAACTTCTTCAGGCTCAGCTACACGTTCTAGTCCGATTAATTGCTCACCATCTGACAAACGAATTAAACGCACACCTTGAGTATTACGACCTTGAACAGAAACTTCATTACCGCGAGTACGTACTAATGTACCTTGATCAGAAATCATCATAATTTCATCACCCTCAAAGATTTGAGTTGCGCCAACTAATTTACCATTACGCTCATTTTGTACCATACAAATAACACCTTTACCGCCACGACCTTTGGCAGGGTAATCAGCGATATCGGTACGTTTTCCATAACCATTTTCAGAAGCGGTTAATACTGTTCCATCTTGCGCTGGAATAATCAAACTTAATAATTTTTCATCATCTGCTAAACGAATACCACGAACACCACGTGCAGTACGACCCATTTCACGAACATCTTGTTCATTAAAACGAACCGCTTTGCCGTTGTCAGCAAATAACATGATGTCTTTAGAACCATCGGTTACTGCTACGCCTACTAAGTGATCACCTTCTTCTAATGTTAATGCGATCAAACCTGAAGAACGTTGACGTGCAAAAGAGGTTAATGCTGTTTTCTTAACGGTACCGTTTTGAGTTGCCATAAAGATAAATTTACCTTCTTCGTATTCACGAATTGGTAAAATAGCAGTAATTCGCTCGCCTTCAGAAAATGGTAATAGATTAATAATTGGACGACCTTTTGCATTACGACCAGCAGAAGGGATTTCAAACACTTTTAACCAATACACTTTGCCTAAAGAGGTAAAACATAAAATGGTATCGTGGGTACTAGCAATTAATAAATGTTCAACAAAATCTTCGTCTTTTACTTTAGTAGCTGCTTTACCTTTACCACCACGACGTTGCGCTTGATACACATCTAATTGTTGTGATTTTGCATAACCACCATGAGATATAGTCACAACCATATCTTCTTCGGTGATTAGATCCATGTCTGATAAATCTAAACGCGATGCGATGATTTCAGTTTTACGTTCATCACCAAATTCTTCTTTTATTGCAATTAATTCATCAGTGATCACTTCCATCAAACGTTCAACTGAACCTAAGATACGCAAGTATTCTGAAATATCTTCAATAATTTGACGATATTCATTCATTAATTTTTCATGTTCAAGACCGGTTAACTTTTGCAGTTTCATGTCTAGAATTTGCTGCGCTTGTACTGGTGATAAGAAATATTTCTCATCACGAATACCGTATTGATCTTCTAAGTCTTCTGGACGACATGCATCTGCACCAGCGCGTTCTAACATGGCTGCTACATCACCAAGAAACCAAGAGCGCTCAATGATTTTTTCACGTGCTTCTGCGCCGGTTTTAGATGCTTTAATTAATTCGATCATTGGATCGATATTAGATAACGCAACCGCTAAACCTTCTAAGATATGTCCACGAGCACGTGCTTTGCGTAATTCATAAACAGTACGACGTGTGACAACTTCGCGGCGATGACGGATAAACGCAGTCAATAATTCTTTTAAGTTAAGAATTCTTGGTTGTCCATCAACTAACGCTACCACGTTAATACCAAAAACAGTTTCAAGCTGAGTTTGTGAATATAGATTATTTAAAATCACATCACCTGATTCACCACGTTTCACGTCAATGGCAATACGCATACCGTCTTTATCAGACTCATCACGTAACTCAGAAATACCTTCCACTTTTTTGTCTTTAACTAAATCAGCAATTTTTTCTATTAAACGCGCTTTGTTTACTTGATATGGAATCTCAGTAATCACAATCGTTTCACGACCGGTTTTACTTGTTTCAAATTTAGCACGAGCACGCATATAGATTTTGCCTTTACCAGTACGGTAAGCTTCGACAATGCCTTTACGTCCATTAATAAATCCAGCGGTTGGGAAATCAGGACCTGGAATGTATTCCATTATTTCATCAATGGTTAAGTCTTCGTTTTTAATTAAAGCTAAACACGCTGAAACCACTTCATTTAAGTTATGCGGTGGAATATTCGTTGCCATACCAACAGCAATACCTGACGAGCCGTTAACCAAAAGGTTAGGAACACGTGTAGGCATAACATCCGGTATAAATTCAGTACCATCATAGTTAGGTACAAAATCAACGGTTTCTTTATCAAGATCGGCTAAAATTGAGTGTGCAATTTTGTCCATACGGATTTCCGTATAACGCATCGCCGCTGCAGAATCACCATCAACCGAACCAAAGTTACCCTGACCATCTACAAGCATATAACGCATGGAGAAATTCTGAGCCATACGTACGATCGTTTCGTAAACCGCGCTATCACCATGTGGGTGATACTTACCGATTACATCACCAACAACACGTGCTGATTTTTTGTAAGGTTTATTCCAGTCATTACCCAGTACACTCATGGCAAATAACACACGACGATGCACAGGTTTTAAACCATCACGAACATCAGGTAATGCACGACCAACAATTACACTCATTGCGTAATCTAAATACGACTGTTTTAACTCTTCTTCAATATTAATTGGCTGTACGGAGGATGTATTAACACTCATAAGAAATGCGATTCCTTTTTGGATTCATGGATCAATTAAACGTGCGCTAGTATTTTGATGACTAATTGCGCCTAAATTTAAACAAAACAGGTTAGATATCTAAACTTAATGCTGAAAGTTTTAAATCACTAAAATAATTATGCGTAAACTTAGGCGTAATCAGATCACCAGAGCGAATATAAAGCGCGCTAAAGTCCAGCATACTATCACAACGTTATTAATTTTTACTGATTAAAATAGAGTTTTTGCGATTTAAGGGGTTTTATTTGCGATTTGAGAGGTTTTTATTATTTTTAGGATTTTGTCAATATCGTTTATCGATAATAATCCAACTCTTTGAACGCTTCGATTATTTACATGCGGCCGTTATGCCTACAATTTTGACTGTAAATCAGACCTATACAACTTTTTTAGGCAAAAAAAAGCCAGACATAAAATCTGGCTTTTATTTTTAATCTTTTAAAGTATTACGAGTAAACAGGTAATGATTTACAGATTGTTAACACTTTAGCTTTAGTTGCAGTAATTGCAGCAGATGCATCGCCTGCTTCTAAGCCATCTAATACATCACAAATCCAACCGGCTAATTCTGCACATTGATCTGCTGTAAAACCACGACGTGTAATTGAAGGTGAACCAAGGCGCAAACCACTGGTTACAAACGGTGAACGCGGATCGTTTGGTACTGAGTTTTTGTTTACTGTGATATTCGCTTCGCCTAATGCAGCATCTGCATCTTTACCCGAGTATTCTTT
The DNA here is from genome assembly GCA_022968985.1 of Pseudomonadales bacterium. Lineage (GTDB taxonomy): Bacteria > Pseudomonadota > Gammaproteobacteria > Pseudomonadales > Natronospirillaceae > Marinicellulosiphila. The sequence goes on from JALJPK010000037.1 coordinate 6,646, forward strand.
GCCAATTAAATCAACTAAGAATAAATGATCATCAGTACCACCAGAAACGATATTGATTCCACGTTCGATAAAAGTGGTTGCCATAGCTTGCGCATTTTTAACTACTTGAGTTTGGTATTCTTTATATTCTGGTGATAACGCTTCTTTGAAACAAACCGCTTTAGCTGCGATCACGTGCATTAACGGACCACCTTGGCTTTCAGGGAATACTGCGAAGTTTAACTTTTTGTTAAGTGCTTCGTCGTCGTTCGCTAAAATCAAACCACCACGAGGGCCGCCTAATGTTTTATGCGTAGTACTTGTTACAACATCTGCAATTCCAATTGGGCTTGGGTAAACACCAGCTGCAACCAAACCTGCAATGTGTGCCATATCAACAAACAAGAACGCACCAATGCTATCTGCAATGTCACGAAATCTCTGCCAATCAACAACACGAGAGTAAGCAGAGAAACCCGCTACGATCATTTTTGGTTTGTGTTCTTTTGCTAAACGCTCAACTTCTTCGTAATCAATTTCGCCAGTCTGAGTGTTTAAACCGTACTGGATTGCATTGTAAATACGGCCTGAGAAAGAAACAGATGCACCATGAGTTAAGTGACCACCGTGAGCAAGGCTCATACCTAAAACAGTATCACCTGGCTTAACTAATGCCATATAAACCGCTGCGTTTGCTTGTGAACCAGAGTGTGGTTGTACGTTTGCAAACTTAGCACCAAACAATTCTTTAGCACGATCTATTGCTAATTGCTCAATGATATCAACATGCTCACAACCACCGTAGTAACGTTTTCCAGGGTAACCTTCTGCATATTTGTTAGTTAACTGAGAACCTTGAGCTTCCATTACGCGTGGGCTCGTGTAGTTTTCAGAAGCAATTAATTCAATGTGCTCTTCTTGACGCACATTCTCTGCTTGTATTGCGTCATACAATACTGGATCAAAATCTGCAATATTCATGTCTTTAGTAAACATTAGGTTCCCCTTGTTTATAGGTTAAAAGTTAAAATAGGTTAAAAAAACTGTAAAAGTGTAATAGGTTAAAAATGGCGCGCATTCTAACGTTTTTTTGTTTTAAGCACCAATAAAAATCACTCACATATTGATTAGTTTTGTACGCGCTGGCTCTCAATGAATTTTCGCACACTAATTAACTGCCAAACCCAAAGTAACATCAAAACAATCGCAATTGGAAAAAGCACCAAACTAATCGCTGGAATAAAGAAAAAAGCAATCACAGATGACGCTAAAATAAATGAATGCGTCAAACCAAATCCCCACAAAAGTAAAATTGAGCGTTTAATAGGTAATACTTTAATTTTATTGCGTATCGAAATTACAATCTGATAACTGATTAATATATTCCAGCAGGGCCCGATAAAAGGGAAAAACTCGATCCAGATAAATGAAGGCTCTAGGGTTCGATTCTCTTGACCAACCAACTCTAAAGTAGAGCGTAAAAGCTGAATATAAAAATACAACCCTACGAAATAGACAACAAAAACGGTAATTACAAATAATAGAATAAAAAGACGTGGATCCATAAAACACTCAAAGTTAAAGAATTAGTGCCGCATTCTATCAAAGCTTATGAGTGGAGAACATAATTTACATCCCTGTAAATTATTTATTTTAATATTGCACTGGATCTTTAATCAAAACAAAAGCCATTGATAATGCCACCAGTGAAATAGCTGTATTAACTAACAGTAAATAAGTGCTTAAAGTTTCTTGACCAATCATGCCTACTGCAAAAGTAATGATTAAATTCCCAAAGGCTAATATCATAAAATAACCTTTGGCGTCGTGTGCTTTTAACCTTTTCTCTTTAACCGCTTTATACCAAATTATAAAATTTAACATATTTGCAAACGCGTTAATTAAACAAGCAAGCATGATCATTTATTACTCTCCTTTTGAGAGCAACTACCTTATTGCTCTCTTGTTTTCATGAACATCACTTCAGGGTGACGATCTTGGGCTAATGATAAATTCACCATTGTTGGTGCGATATACGTTAAGTTATTGGCACCATCCACAGCGAGATTTTCTTGGTTTTTCGAACGAAATGCCGCTAATTTAACGCCATCTTCACAATCCACCCAACGCGCAGTCGACACACTTATAGGCTCATAGGTTGCTTCAACTTTATACTCAGTTCGTAAACGAGAAACCACTACATCAAATTGTAGTATACCAACGGCACCTACGATCAAATCATTATTACGAAGTGGACGAAATACTTGTACTGCCCCCTCTTCTGACAACTGAATCAGCCCTTTTTGAAGCTGCTTCATTTTAAGTGGATCTTTTAATTGTATACGACGGAACAATTCTGGGGCGAAATTTGGAATACCGGTGAATTTAATCGCTTTAGATTGAGTAAATGTATCACCAATTTGAATCGTTCCATGATTATGTAAACCAATAATATCACCCGCATATGCTTCATCAATGGCCGATCGATCACCAGCTAAAAAAGTCAATGCATCGGAAATTTTGATGTCTTTATTAATTCGGGCATGTTTCATTTTCATACCTTTTTCATATTTACCTGACACAATACGCATAAAAGCAATTCTATCGCGATGTTTCGGGTCCATATTGGCTTGGATTTTAAATACAAATCCAGAGAAATTAGAATCATTGGCCTCTACTCTGCCATTTTCTGTATCACGCCCTTGAGGACAAGGCGCCCAATTGATTATGCCGTCAAGCATATGGTCCACACCAAAGTTACCTAAAGCTGTACCAAAGAAAACAGGTGATAATTTGCCTGCTAAAAACAATTCCAAATCAAATTGATGTGAGGCACCACGAACCAACTCGATCTCATCGCGAAAATCTTGCGCGTAAGCACCCAGCAAAGTAGTGGCTTCATCAGAATCTAAACCATCAATAGTTACCACTGCTTGAATTTTATCGCCCTGACCGGTTTTATATAACGTAATTTGGTCAGTATACAGATGATAAACACCTTTAAATTCTTTACCCATACCAATCGGCCATGTAATAGGGGCACAACCAATATTTAAAACCGCTTCAACTTCATCCATTAAATCAACTGGATCAAGTGTATCTCGATCAAGTTTGTTCATAAACGTAATAATGGGTGTATCACGAAGACGGGTCACTTCCATTAATTTAATTGTACGCTTTTCAACCCCTTTCGCGGCATCAATCACCATCAAACAAGAATCGACGGCGGTTAATGTTCGATAAGTATCTTCAGAGAAATCTTCATGACCCGGTGTATCCAAAAGATTAATCAAACAATCTTTATAGGGAAATTGCATAACAGAGGTCGTGACAGAAATACCACGCTCTTTTTCCATTTCCATCCAATCAGACTTAGCATGTTGACCTGATTTTTTACCTTTAATAGTACCGGCTTGCTGAATAGCATCACCAAATAACAATACTTTTTCAGTAATGGTGGTTTTACCCGCATCGGGGTGAGAAATGATCGCAAAAGTACGACGTGTTTGGATTTCTTCTTCAAGCTTGGTTTGCGACATGATAATTATTAAAACTTCGAAAAATTGGGGGCGCTATTGTCGCTGATTTTGCATTGATTTGCGAATACTTGTGTTTTTTGGAAATAAAAACCCCTAGACGGGCTAGGGTTTTTTGCTGAAAAACTTATTTAATGGAATATACCTGAGTTATTAGAAGCCTCTTCCAATATTTGAAGAATACTTTCATCATCTCTATCCTGGGTTATATTCAACAATTCAAATGACGGCACATCATGCCAATCCACTTTCGCCCACGGATGTTCCATGTCTTTAAAATACAGTAAACTGGCTACTTTTATGATATCGGAGTAATCGGCTGTTTCATGTTTATCAGCTAAGTTTTGGTAACCTTTGGGTAACTTACACAATTCAGGTGGGAAATCCCATTTCCTCAAAATCACTTCACCTAATTCACCATGAAGTTTACTAATTACTTGATCAAGTGTAATCCCGTCAGAAATTAAATCTTCATGTTCTTCAGCATAAGTAAGAATAGGTAAGGCACCCAATTGATGCACAAGTGCAGCCAATGTGACCTCCTCCAACGCCATGCCTTTTTGTTTAGCTGCAATCACATGGCTTATTGTGGCAATTTTAGCAGTTTGTTCCCAAATACCACGTAACCTTGTATCAATAATATCGGTGGTTGCTTGGAACATTTGTTCCATTGCAAGTCCAATCGCTAAATTAGCTGTATAATTCATTCCCAAGCGTTTAACTGCCACACTTTAATCTTTGACCTCAACAGGCGCCCTAAGTAATGGGCTATTTGTTACTCTTACAATTCGAGCCGTTAATGAAGCGTCTGTTGAAATAATTTTAACCAAATCGGCAATACTGGCATTTTCGTCCTCCGCTACATCCCTTACTTTTAAAGCTACTTCTGGCAGAGTGGGTAACGTTAGCTGATCATTTTCGATCGCTTCGATGATGTCATTTCGAACCGTTTGGATAATATTCATGCATGGCCTCGCGATGGCTTGCGAAACCCGCAAGCAGAATTAAAACTGATACGGTAAGTCTAGCAGTTCTAATGGATTTTCAAGTTTATCTTTCAAATAGAACTGTTCATTTATTGTAGCGCTGATCAGTGCTTGCTTTGAGCTACTATTAACGACTTTACCAATCACTTTTGATGCCTGATTTACAATATCCGTTCCTGCCAATAACACTTGATCTACTGCCACACGATGTAAACGTTTTTTGCTTTTGCCTTTGTAATGTAATCTGGCAATAATTTCTTGGCCTGTGTAACAACCTTTTTTAAAATCGATAGCGCCTATAAGTTCTAAATTCAGCATTTGTGCAATGAATGCACCGACATTTTCATGGGTTAACCAAGGTATACCCATATCAATACTGTGATTAACCAACAATTCATCCACTTGTTGTGTTTCATCACTAATTTTGGTTATTAAAGACTCATCGTTCTTAGTCCAACATTCAACTAATGAGTCAGTATGAAACAGCCATAACGTAGATTCATCTTGAACAACACAACCTGGTGTAAAACTAGGAATAACATCAACGCTGTTAATGTCTCCAGAAAATACCACACCTTTAAACGTGTCACGCTCATCTTTTAATACCACTTTAAAAAATGCGGCGTACTTTTTTAGAGTACTTAAACAGTCTTCAATAATGTCGGCACTCATTTGCAATAAAAACCCATCGTTAATGGCAATGGCATTAAAATTGGCAAATACACGCCCTTTAGCATCTGAAAAACTACCTAGTTTTTGTTGACCTAATTCAAACTCATTAAATTGACAGCTAGACTGTCCCTGTAATAATTTTTTACTATCAGGACCTGTCACCGATAAAAAGCTTAAATTTTCAATTTTGTCGTATTGTAATGTGCTCATAATGATATTTACTTGTAATAATGACGCTGATTGTTAAAAAATGGGGTCGTTAACAGCATGTTAACTGTTAAAGAAGCTCGATACACTTTATTATACGCACCTTTGAATCACCTCTAAAGAATGAATATGGTCAGCCAAGAAAAATTAAACCGATTATTTTGGCATTCTCGTCGTGGAATGCTTGAACTAGACTTATTATTAGTGCCCTTTGTGCAAGAACATTACGTCTTAATAGACAAAGCGGATCAAGATCGATATGACACACTCATTACAGAAGAAGACCAAGACCTATTTGCTTGGTTGATGAAACGCACCCCAGCGAATAATTCTGAAAACCAAATCATCATTGATTTAATTTTAGAACGCTCAAACCTCAAATAATATGTTTAACCCAATCAAGCTTAAAACAAAACCCAGCCAAAAGCGCAAATGGCTCAATACTACATTGAGCATTATTTGCGCTTTTTTCATTTGGATCAGCCCTAGTCTGCTCATATTAAAAATATTTTTAACATTTATTTTATTGGGTAATTTTGTGTGGTTACTTTTTAAATGACAAGACAGCTTAGAAATTGACTGGAAATTACTCGACGACATTCAAATAATTAATAAAAACTCAAAATCTTCTTATAAATTAAGCAGTTGCATTATTACAAGTTGGTATTGTGTTTGGGTATTAACTGACGAAAAGGGTCGATACAAAAAACTACATATATGGTTCGATCAATTTGACAAGCAAAACACTTGGCAACTTAGGTGCAACCTTGTCGCATGGAAAAAAAATAGCACTTGAAACTGCGTTAAATTTCAGTAAAATGCGCGCCCCCGAATTGCGAGTTTCATTTAAGCATGAATATACATAATGCTCACCTTTGTTTAGTCTCCACTTTAATAGTGAACGACCGCCCAATGCCGATTCGATTTTTTTACAAAGAATCACCTAATCATCAAAATGACAGCGGGTTTCGATTTTACTCAGGGTTAGAAAGTGATGATTTTTTACAAACTGATGAAGCGGCATGTGTTGCACCACTAGATTGTATGATTCGAGTTGATCCAACGATTCAATCTTTAATTGAGCTATCTAACATTGGCTCTGTTTGGGAACGTTTGCCCAACAGTAATACATGGTCAGAAGTGTTAGACTACCAAATTCCTGCATAACTCATCTATTAGGTAATGGTCATATGTTCACCGGTATTGTTCAAGGCAAAGCAACAGTAGAGTCAAATAACATTAACAACGGCATCATGCGTTTAGTTGTTAAGCTTCCTAAGCAAAATACCAAACAGCTTTTAATTGGTGCTAGTGTCGCTATTAATGGCTGTTGTTTAACCGTTGTTAATACAGATAACTTTCCACTGGTGCCTTTTGATGTCATTGATGAAACCTTAAACGTCACCAACCTTGGCAATATTAAAAGCTCAGACACAGTCAATTTTGAACGTTCCGCAAAAGTAGGCGATGAAATTGGCGGACATACTGTATCAGGTCATGTATCCGCTTTAGCAATAATTAAAAAAATAGACAAAAACCAAGACAACGTCAGTATCCGTTTTGAAATTGATCAAAAATTTACTGCTTATATTTTTGATAAAGGATTTGTTGCATTAGATGGCTGTTCACTTACTGTATGTGATGTAAAAGACAATCAGTTTAGTGTGAGTTTTATTCCTGAAACATTACAAGCCACTATTTTTGGTGATCACTTTATCGGCAAACAGATTAATTTCGAGATTGATTCAAGCACTCAAACAACTGTTGATACTATTAAACGTTTGTTACCTGACATGCTAAAAAACATCGAATTATCAACATAATCTGTCACTATGAAGTTTACAACTTTGTTAATATTAAACTCAATATTGACAAAAACTTAAACAACAACTTAATCCACTTCACCTTTTGATTACTTCCAAATTGAGAAAAGAAAATCAATGTGCTTAAATGCACAAAAAATAACAGGGGTAAAAATCATGCTACGAATCATCATCCATTTATTAGTACTAATCTTACTTGGCGCAGAAATTTTCCATATTGTGCGTTTTATTCAAATTAATGATATTAATTTAATCCAAATTCAAGTGATCGATTTTGAATGGGTTAATGCTTTATATATCAGTATTGGCGCCATTACGACCAGCTTTATTTGTTTTATATTTTTTATCGCAGTTAATACATTAAATAAGTATTGGTACTATGTCGTTTACCCAGTAATTAGCTTGGTATTGGCGTTTGTTGTTTATTATAAAATCCCTTTTGTAGGTATTTCATAACCCATAGAAAAAGTCGATTTGCTAAAGGTATAAACATGAAAAAAATAATTAGTTTCGCCATAGGATGTATCTTTTCTAATTTAATCTATGCAGGCAACTCTCAAGATAATGCCCAAGTTAATGCTCAATTTATAGATTTATCGGTTACAGGTTTACACTATCAAAGTGGGCAAATAACTGGATTCACAGATAATACAAACCCATTGTTATTGCGCACTGACTCAAACGTGATTTTTTCAATAGGGGTTTTAAAATTCGAGTCCATTACAGCAACTAATAAAATGCGACTCTTAGATTTAGCCGGCCCAGTAAGCACAAATAACATAGCGTTAATTAATACAAGCAATTTACTTATTAGTATTGACGAAGACTTAGATCTAACAAACGGCATTCAAATCTCAAAAGAAATGCATACTTTATTTAATGACATTAATGTGGACTTAAATGATGAGCATTTTAGTGACATCATAAATGGTCAATTAAAAAAGGTTAATCGTTTGTTATTAAGTAAACAAAATAATATTCAGTCTTTAATTGATATTTATTATCCCGCTTTTGAATGTGAAACCAACCAATCTAACAACAAGCAGAAGCTGGAGTCGACGGGGGAAAAATCTGAGTCGAAATCTGGATCAAAAATTGGGCAAACCGCACAACTTAAAACGTTACATCATCGTGTATCAGGACAAATAGAAATACTCAATGACTGCACGTTACGAATCACTGATTTTACTTATGACGGAAAAGGTCCAGATACTTTTTTCTATGTCGCTAGAGATGGTGATTATAAAAACGGATCACAAGTAGGTGATCAGCTTAAACGTGGTCAATCGTATAAAAACAACACCCTGCTTATCAAAATCGATCAATTAGATGATTTTAATAGCATCAGTGTTTGGTGTGAAGATTTTTCAGTGAACTTTGGGGATGGATTTTTCAAAGACTGATTATTTTAAAACAAAAAAAGGCGATCACAGCTTAAATGTGATCGCCTTTTTTTATGAGTTAGTTTTAACTGAGTGCTTTATTCAGAGGTATCTAAATCTTGCATTTGTTTCACACAATCATCCAGTTGTTTTAACTGTCTTAAAAACGGCTCTAATTTTTCAATGGGTAATGCACAAGGTCCGTCACATTTCGCATTCTTAGGATCAGGGTGTGACTCTAAAAATAACCCTGCAATTTTTTGCGAAATACCGGCGCGCGCTAATTCTGTTACTGCTTTTCTTCTGCCATCGGCACTAGTAGCACGACCACCTGGTTTTTGTAATGCGTGGGTCACATCAAAAATAACAGGATATTCAAACTCTTTCATAATACCAAAGCCAAGCATATCAACCACTAAGTTGTTATAACCAAAAGCAGATCCGCGTTCACATAAAATTAATTTATCGTTTCCGGCTTCTTCAAACTTGGTCAAAATATGTTTCATTTCATGTGGTGCTAAAAACTGCGCTTTTTTGATATTAATCACCGCTTGAGTTTTAGCCATCGCTTCAACTAAATCAGTTTGACGCGATAAAAAAGCTGGTAACTGAATAATATCAGCAACTTCTGCCACCGGCGCTGCTTGAAACGGTTCATGAATATCAGTAATAACAGGAATATTAAAAGCGTCTTTAATGTCTTGTAGAATTCTAACCCCTTCTTCTAGGCCTGGCCCACGATAAGAGCTAATAGATGAGCGATTGGCTTTATCAAAAGACGCTTTAAAAATATAAGGTATGCCTAATTTTTCTGTAATTTTCACATAGGTTTCAGCAATACTCATGGCTAAATCACGTGATTCTAAAACGTTCATACCACCAAATAAGGTGAAGGGTAAGTCGTTGTTAACATCAATGTTGCCGACTTTTACTGTTTTTTGTGTCATGATAGCGTCCGAAAAAATAAAGCCACTATATTAACTTTTTATCAGATTATTTTCTATTTTTTATGCTGCCAGAACCCGTAAAAACATCAATACAAACCGCCTATCGTGATTTTCTAAAAAGTAAATCACTCAAACCCCGCTTGGGTCAAAAACAGATGATCGCGCATATTGCGCGAGTGTTAGGTGAAATTAAACTAAATGCCGACAACCTACGCTCGAATGATGCAGGCATAGCGGTGGTAGAAGCTGGCACCGGTACAGGTAAAACGGTTGCGTATTTGATTGGCACCATAGCTTATGCGTTAGCCATGAAAAAAAAGGTAGTGGTATCAACGGCAACCATTGCGCTTCAGGAGCAAATTTTATTAAAAGATTTGCCCGATATCCAAAAACATTCAGGCTTAAAATTTAGTTATGCATTAGCCAAAGGCCGTCGTCGTTATGTTTGCCTATTTAAACTCGATCAACTGATTCAATTACACCAAGGTGTCTCGCAAAACAATGCGTTATTTGAAGATCATTTAACTGCCGACGAACAAGAGTTAAGTAAACTCAATAACATGTTATTAATGTACGGCTCGGGTAAATGGAATGGTGAATACGAATCGTGGGAAGAAGAAATTCAAGAACAAGAGTGGTCAGACTTAACCGCTACCCATCAAGAATGCACACGCCATCGTTGCCCACATTATTCAAATTGCGCTTTATATAAAGCACGCGAAAAATTAGAAGACGCCGATGTAATTGTGGCGAACCACGATTTATTATTAAGTGATGTATCCATGGGTGGTGGCACTATTTTATCGAGCCCCAAAGACACCATTTATATTATTGATGAGGGCCATCATTTAGCCGCCAAAGCGTTAGATCATTTTGCGGCTGAGCTTTCAATAAAAGGCACCCAATCCAGCCTAGACCAAGCCAAAAAGATTCAAGCCAACTTAAAAACAGTGATGGCGCTGGATGATAATTTACATAAATTATGTGAACCGTTATTTAAAAACATTCAAATTGCGTCAGAGTACATGCTGGGGCTGCGTTATCTTTTAGAGTCGATGACAGGCAATAATTACGAATCAACTACAATACGCATTACTAAAGAAACTCTTGCACAGGATTCACAACAACACGAAATGGCCGATCAAATGGGTATGCTAAAACCCGTGTTCGCACAAATAGTATCGGCGTTTGAATCCATTCAAAAAGTATTAAAAGAAAGTTTGTCAGAACAAGGTAATGAAATCAGCAAAGAGCAAGCTGAAAGTTGGTTACCCGTTACAGGACGTTTATTGTTTCGTTTTGAAGCGTGCAGTTATTTATGTTATTCGTTTACCAAAACAGACCCTGAAGGTAAACCTCCACAAGCTAGATGGATCGATAAAGTAGTATTTAATGAATTTAACGATCTGCATGTAAAATGCTCACCTATTGTGGCTAGTGGTTTATTAGATACTGTTTTTTGGCAACCCAGCTTTTCTGTTATTTTAACTTCGGCCACCTTAACTGTGGGCCAAAAGTTTGATCAAATTGCGAATCGTGCGGGGATTCCTGATTCCGCGCATTTTCATCAAGTTGAAAGTCCATTTCAATACGAGCGTCAAGTTCGCTTTTCAATTCCCGACATTGCTGTTGAAGCCAACAAAGTAGAACAACACACCCAAAGTATCATTCAAGCGATGGACGAAGTATTAGAGCAAAAAAACTCAAATATGGTTTTGTTCTCCTCACGCAAACAAATGAACGAAGTATTTAATGCTTTAAGTGACTCTTGGCAAGAAATCATATTAAAACAAAATCAAAAACCAAAAAACATAATCATCGCCGAACATCAAAAACGCATTGATAATGAAGAGGGTTCTACCATTTTTGGTTTAGCCAGTTTTGCCGAAGGGGTCGATTTACCGGGTAATTATTTAACCCATTTGATGATTGCCAAAATTCCGTTTGCAACCCCTGATGATCCAATTTCAGCACAGTTATCACAATGGATCGAACAAAATGGTGGCAACCCATTTATGAGTATCACAGTACCTGACGCTGCGATTCGTTTAGTGCAAGCTTGCGGTCGATTGATTCGTTCAGAAACCGATACCGGTTATATATATTTGATGGATCAACGTATGGTAACTAAGCGTTAGGGGCCAACCCTTCGAGCATCATTACCCAATTTTGGATAAAAAAGTTTTAAGTGAGAAGTTTGAGGTTTAAGGTTTAAGGTTTAAGGTTTTATACCCCGTCATCTTCAACACCTTCTCGCTGCAGATCCGACGTCTTTGTTTATGACTATTCCAAAACAGATTTAAAAGAAAATGCCCCCAAACTTTGCTCCGCAAATTTGAGGATGACGATTGTTAGTAATTGCTCAATCCCGTCATCTTCAACATCTTTTCGTTGCAGATCCGACGACTGTTCTTTTGACTAACTTTCGTTTCTAAAACGTGGAATAAACCAAGACAATCCAATTAAACCAAGTCCAATCAAAATACCAGTAAGTGAGGCGATCCAATCCTCCCAACTGGCCACTCGAGAAACATTAAAACCTTGTAAGTATTCTTCTAAACTAAACACCCCCAAACTAATCAATAATGCATAAATAACACGTATTAGTTTTGAACGGTCTATTAATAATCGATCAAGGGTTCTATATATTAATAAAGTCACAATACACCCTGCAAAAACATGCAGCTGCTTATCTCCACCAAACCAGCCTTCCAGTATTAATGAAAAGTCATGATTACCCATACTTTTTAAAAAAGAAGCGATTAATAACGACATAAAAACAATAAATAAACAGCTATCAAAAATCGATTTTAATAAACTGCTTTCTTTTTGAAGCACATTTAACATGGGTTTACTTTTACCTTTATTCATTAATGCTGGTGCCTAATTGACAACACTTTAACACCCATTTTTTTAAGAATAAATAGAATCAATTCATACAGCGCACAACTAAAAACAGCCATAAATGCTGCAAAAATTAATGACAGTTTTGTAAATTGAATACCCATTGTGTATTGTTTGATGGTTCGCGCATAAATGTCTTCATCCACTTGAAATAAAATAGTAAAAGCGCCGCGAAATACATTATCATTTAATTGATCAAGATGATTTGATAAATATTGCTCGCGCTTAACATGCTGTGAGATTACAACCGCTTCATCATTAAAGGTTTTGTTGGCATTTGCTTCGTGCAGAGCAATTAATTCAGACATATTACCATTATGATATTTATCCGCAATTTTTTGATATTGACGCAGCAAACGTGTCACTTCAATAACTTGCGCGTCTACTCGTTTAGTATATTGATCCATAAAAGCAGGCACTTGTAAGCCAACTAAAAACATAACAGTAAACAATAACATGGTGATATAATGATTAATTTTGGCCATGGTTATCTCTTAATTAAATAAAAAATCATTCTAAATATTATAAGAAGCTTTGTCGTGTTTTTAATGATTTAGTTCCGCTCATAAATTGTAAATAGAATTATTTGTCGACATTATTTACTTGTATGACGATAAGTTCCATCCCAATCGTCCGATAAGTCTTGTTCTCTTAGCTCATTAATTCTAGTTAAATATAAATCATACTATCATTTGCTTGTATGAGGTATGACCATAGATTCCATCCCAATCATCCGTCAAATCCAGTTCTCTTAACTCTTTAATTCTAGTTAAATATAAATCATACTATCATTTGCTTGTATGACGATAAGTCCCATCCCAATCGTCCGTCAATTCCTGCTCTCTTAGCTCAGATATTCTAGTCAAATATAAATCATACAAAAATTTTCTTGTGCCGTTTTCACTTAATTTTGTGAGTTCAATTTGAGCATGGTCCCAATCTTTTTTGCAATACATCTCATAGGCATTATGGAATTCATTTAACTCTTGTTTTAACTCTTTTGAGCTATCTTCAATCAAACAAACCGGCTCAAAACAAACAATCGGTTTGTCTTTGCCTTTCACTTGAATCTTATCAATAAAACGACATTCATAAACGTCCTTAACTTGTTCATAAGTATCCGGCCCGATTATTATTTGTGCCCCATAAAATTTGGTTAAACTTTCTAAACGTGATCCTAAATTAACCGAATCACCCAACACTGTATATGCGCGTCTAAAACTTGATCCCATGTCCCCTACGTTCATCGGCCCTGAATTTACACCAATACCAATTTGCACATCGGGATAACCTTTTTCATCAAATTCGGGTTTTAATTGAATCACCATTTGTTGCATTGCCATTGCACCATGTACTGCATTTAAAGCATGTTTCGGATCATCAATGGGCGCCCCCCAAAATGCCATCACCATGTCACCTACGTATTTATCGATGGTACCTTGATTGTTAAAAATAATTTCAGTAATAGGTGTAAAAAAATCATTTAATAAACTTTTTAATTGGGTGGCACTTAATTTTTCTGAAATTGTTGTAAACGAACGAATATCCAAAAATAATACTGTCAGTACTTTATTTTCACCATCAAAACCAAACTCACCTTCACTGTTAAGCATTTTTTCGATATGTGCGGCAGGTACATATTGCCCAAACATGTTGGAGATTTCTCTTTTGGATTGCCCTTCTTTTATATAACCTTCTATTAAATTAATCACCCCCAAACTCATTAATAAAATAAGGGGTACAGCCATCGGTAAATTTAATGAATGCTCATGCCAATAATAAAAACTACTGCCAAAATGTAAGGCGATTAAACCAAAGGTAATTGTTAATATTTTAAACGCGCCAAAACGTGCCAAAAAGATAGACAATAACAACCCAATCAACACCATTATAAACGCCATTAATTTACCTGATAAATCAGGGGTATACGGAAAATGATCCCCTAATAATCCATCAATTAAATTAGCGTGCACTTCTACTCCTGGATATTGTGTACCTACCGGTGTGCTTCGTAAATCAGACAAGCCGACCGCTGATGTGCCCACTAATACAATTGCATTTTCAAATTGATCTAAATCAATATTGTCATTTAATACATCAGTTGCTGAAACATAGGGAAAAGTACCTTGCGGGCCTGCGTATGGCACCAATACATCTCCAATAGCGCCGGTTTTAATGATTTGATCCACAAAGCCAATGGACTGCACTAAATCTGAATATTGGTTTAAACGCACTGTGTTTAAATGAATGTCTTCAATTAGGTAATAACTCATTCCAGTGGCTAATGCCAAACTCGAATATATTTGATCATTATATTTTTGAATTAACGGCACTGATCGAATAATACCATCGGTATCCACAGAGGGTACAAAAAATCCCGCCCCTACAGCTGACTGCATTAATACGGGTAAATTGGAAGTAAAACCATTGGCTGAACGCAGCAATAATCGAGACACATCCACGTCATCATTAATAATAGTAGGCGCTGGTAATTGCCCCACTTCAAATGATTCGTCCTCGCCAAATAGAATACTTAAAACCACATCCATAGTAGTCATCGCTTTTGCCAATTGCAGGTCGTAATCAGTTTGTGGACGATACTGCAAAAGCTCCAAAGCCATTTGCTTTTGGTTCTCTAAATTTAATACTTCTATCAAACGATCCGTCGGATTAATTTGCCTTTCAGAGAACAATACATCGAATGTTGTTACCAAGGTACCCGCATCGGCGAGTTTTTCAATCATTGTGGCAACTTTGTCTCGGCTCCAGGGCCAGCGACCTTCTTTTAATAAACTGATTTCGTCGATATCAACAATGATGATGTTATGCGGATTTTCAAAAGGTGGTTTTAAAGCAAGGGACAGGTTAAATCGGGTATCGTACATCAAGTATTCAAAACGCTTAAATACAGCAGGTTCACCTGAAACCGTATCAAACTGAATAAAACTTAAGGTGAACGTAATTAATAACCCAAAAAACAACGCCCCACTTCTTAGCCATTTTTTTGCGCTAAATTTAATCAAAGCTCTAAACATAGTCGATCACTTTTTTAAATTATAATAATGGAAATTCCATGTTTGATACGTTTTTAAGAGTTTAAACACACATTCTTATACAGTTTAGATCAGTCTTGGTATACTGCGCGTCGTTTATTAACTGCTGTGCCTTAACCCTGTGGAGTCATTATGTCCGATCTTCAATATGTTCAAATAAAACCTCAAAACCCTAAATATGCCATTATTTGGTTACACGGCCTTGGGGATTCTGGAAACGGCTGGTTACCTATTGCCAAAGAGTTGCAGTTAGATATATTTGATGATATTCATTTTATCTTCCCGCACGCACCGCAAATACCCGTTACTGTTAATGGTGGTTTAGTTATGCCTGCGTGGTATGACATTTATGAGATGAGTTTGGAGCGTAAAATTGATCACGATCAAATTCAACAATCCTCAAAAGGCATTAAACAAATCATCAACCAACTCATAACCGATGGAATCGCTAGTGACAAAATTTTATTGATTGGGTTTTCACAAGGTGGAGCAGTGGCCTATGAAAGCGCCTTAAGTTTTGATAAACCGCTTGCGGGTTTAATGGCACTTTCTACGTATTTTGCCACTGAACAGAAAATCATTTTAAACGATGCTAATAAAGACATCCCAATTATTATACAACATGGCACTATTGATCCGGTTGTACCATTTGTATTAGGTGAACATGCCAAACAAAAATTAACTGCCCTCAACTATAATGTGAATTTACAAAGTTATGTTATGGAGCATACTGTTTGTCCACAACAGCAAGTTGATTTAAAAAATCATATTCAAACTTTGTTAAGCGATAAATAAAGGACAGATACATGAAAGTAATTAATGTGGCAATGGTTGCCCACGACAATAAAAAAGAAGAAATGATTAAATGGGTAAAAACTCATAAAGAAACAATAAAGAGTTTTAATCTTTTTGGGACAGGCACAACAGGTCGATTAATTGAAGAAGCGTTAGGTCAACCTGTACATCGTTTTTTAAGTGGCCCACTTGGTGGTGATCAACAAATTGGCGCGGCCATTTCAGAAGGTAAAATCAACATGCTGATTTTCTTTTGGGATCCGTTAGAGTCATTACCCCATGACCCTGATATTAAAGCGTTATTACGTTTAGCAGCAGTTTGGAATATTCCATTAGCCTGTACTGTATCCTCTGCTGATTTAATGATTCATTCGTCTTTATTAAAAGATGAAAATTACGAAGTTAAAAGACCCGATTATACAAACTATACGGCACGACAAACACCTGCTGATAAATAAATATTTAAAATTAAACAAGAATCTTTAATCATGAATTCAGAATTTTCAAAAAACATTCAAGCAAAAATTGATAATAAAACTAAACCCCTTGGATCGTTAGGGGTTTTAGAATCGTTAGCTTTGCAATTAGCTTTAATTACTAATGACGACAAACCAAAAGTTAATGCACCGTTTCACACTGTATTTGCAGCTGATCACGGAATTTGTGCACAACAAGTTAATGCGTTTCCTCAAGAAGTTAGTGCACAAATGGTGTTTAACTTTTTAAATGGTGGCGCAGCAGTTAACGCTTTTTGTGACGTGCAATTAATCACGATGCAAGTTGTAAACGTAGGCGTAAAACATTTTGATGAAAACATTAAACACAAAATGTTAATTAATAAACCCGTAGCAAAAGGCACAGAAGATTTTTCTGTTGTTGCCGCGATGAGTGAAGCTCAATGTAAAAAAGCATTAAACATTGGGCATAAATTAATTTCATTACAAATTAAAGAAGGCGCCAATTTAATCAGCCTGGGTGAAATGGGTATTGGTAATACAACCACTGCTGCAGCCTTAATGGCGAAAGTGACAGGTATTGCAGTTAACGAATGCACAGGCATGGGAACAGGCAGTGACAAAGAAGGCATCATTCGTAAAAACACAGTGATCACAACGGCATTAACATTACACAAAAACGCCAAAACAGGATTAGAGATTTTACAAACCTTAGGCGGATTTGAAATTGCTGCCATGGTGGGTGCGATGCTTTGTTGTCATCAAAAAAATGTACCAGTAATGGTGGATGGTTTTATCGCAAGTGCAGCGGCATTAATTGCCACGGTTATTGAACCTGCCAGTAAACAAAACATGATTTTCTCGCACTGTTCCAATGAAAATGGCCATAAAAAAATGTTAGATTTTATGCAAGTGAAACCTTTATTAGATTTAGGTTTACGTTTGGGTGAAGGCACTGGTGCAGTATTGGCGATTCCATTAGTGCAATCAGCCGCTAGTTTTTTATGTAACATGGCAAGTTTCGACGATGCACAAGTTAGCAACAAAGATGACTAACTTCACTCTTATTCGTCATACTAAAGTGCAAAATCCATCTGTGTGTTATGGCCAGATGGATGTTGTATTGGATGATATTGATTTCAAAGAAAGTGTTTTAAACTTAAAAAAAGAACTAGGGGATTTAAGCACTATCTATTCAAGTCCATCTAAACGCTGTTTAGTTTTAGCAAATGCACTTTGTAAAAACGTCATTATTATTGATGATTTATTAGAAATGAATTTTGGTGACTGGCAGGGACTAACTTGGGGTGATATAGATCGCAAACAAATAGACGATTGGGCAAAAGATGTACAACATTATCAACCGCCACAGGGGGAAAGTTGCCAGCAATTCTTTTTACGCGCAAAAAAAGGATTACAAACATTACCTAATAACGCCATTGTTATTACACATGCTGGTATTATACGTGCGTCTCAATATTGGTATACACAACAAAATTTTGAACTGGCGTCTCAGTTTACGGTTGAACACGCCCATAGTTATACAATAAATACTAAAAATAATAACAAATTTGCAACCTAATCGTTTGCTTTTAGATACTCAGTCATTAATATGAAATTATATTAAAAGATGAGATATTTATGAAACACCTAACCACTACTATTCTAGCATTATCGTTACTCACTGGTGCAACTGCAGCCACAGCGAATGAATTAAGTATTAAAACGGGTTATATCAGTGTATTTACAAAAGGTGATGCTCCAAATAAAAGCCAAGCTATTTTAGCTGCAAGTTTTGAAGCACAACTCGGTGGTGTATCAATTATTGCCGAGGGGGGAACAACATACGGCAGTACATCTTTATTTATCAGTAAAACCCCAACTGCCAATGGTGATTTAGCTGACTATAGCGAAGACGAAGAACATTTCCAATTTATGAATTTGAGGATGTTATTTAAAACCAAACTTCAAGAAAAAGATTTAACACTATCAATAGGGCCCAGTTTAGTTACTTATGAATCCACTTTGTATACTGTTAATGCACCCCACGATGGTTATAACCCAAGCACATCAAGACAATTCCACTTTGGTCTCACTACCGAAGTCACTTTAAATTTAGTACAAACTAAAGCGTTAGGAATTGATATTTATATGAGTCCGATTAATTATCACCCAGAATTTGGTGCCGCGTTTAGTTTTGGTGCGACCTTAGGTGTGAATATTTAAAACATTATTATTTAAATAACCTCGCTGAAACGAGGTTTTTTTATCTGTATTTTATAAAGCTGTCCATTTATGCTCAATTACTACTGAATTATTTTCAATTATTTTTCCAACAAATTGATCACCTCGATTTATTTGACCAACACCTCATTATTGCTGTGCCTATTTTAATAATACTTAATCGGGGATTTATTATCTGGGTTTATTCTGCGATCCATTTATGTTCAATCAACACTAAGTTATTTTCAATTATTTTACCAACAAACAGATCGCTCTTATTTATTTGGCCGACTCCTTTGGGTGTGCCTGTCATAATAATATCACCATCAATTAAACTAAATTGTTTTTGGATTTCAATTAAAATTTGTTGTGGTTTATGAATCATCAAATCGTAATTAGCTTGTTGTATCACCTGTGAATTAATCATCAACTCTAAGCTTAAATTTTTTAAAGAATCAAAATCAACAAATTCAGAAAACACAGCGGATCCATCAAATGCTTTTGCACGCTCCCAAGGTAGGCCTTTTTGTTTTAACACTTTTTGTACACTGCGCTTAGTTAAATCTAAACCAAATCCTACCGCACTAAATTGACCATTTTTCATTAAAAAACAGATTTCAGCTTCATAATGATTGGGTACATCGATACCGGCATTTAACTGATCACTAATTGCTGAATTAGGTTTCATAAAAATAACAGGCTCAGTCGGCATTTCACTGTCCATTTCTTTTATATGATCAACATAATTACGTCCAATACAGACAATTTTAGATGGGCTAATCAATTTATTTTTAAATTTAACTACATTCATATTTTAAATTCCCTGGCCATAAGCATTTTGTTGGCTGTTAGCACGTTGTTGACATATTGTTGAATAGGTTTTTAAATCGAATTGTATTCATATTTTACATTCCGTGACCAAAAGCATTTTGTTGGCTGTTTGCATATTGCTGAATAGGTTTTAAGGCTTGAGCGTATTGATACAACATATTCAAACTATAATCCACTCTTAACAACAAAGAATGCTTAGACGCTCCACTTTTTTGATCCGCTAAAAACGACTCAACTTCACGTATAATCAAATGATCGGGTATCGGCACTAATTTATTATTTTTGAACGCACTGGCCTTTAATTCAGTAATCGGATACGCGCCATTAATACCCGAAACCACACTCACTAAACAAACCGGTTTATTTGCACTTTGGCTCGAATCTAAAAAATGTAAAAAGTTCTTTAATATCGGTGAGGCTGTACCATTCCATTCAGGTGTAATCATCACAAACGCATCAGCTGCATTTAACTGCGCTTCAATATTATTCCAGTTAGGGCAATATTGGTTTATATCATCAATTTTCGGGCTATAAAAAGGTAAATTCAAAGTGACTAAATCAATATGATTTATCTCATTAAACATAGAGGCTTTTTGCTGCATCACTTCCCCTACTAAATTACTGTTAGAGCCTAACTGCTGACTTGAACTGATGATCATTAATTTCATTTGAGTGCCTTTTTATGTTTAGTTTTTATTAATCAACCTTATTAAATAAGGTTTTTTATTTACTTAATAGATTACCAGCAAATAGATTTAAGTCAACAAAAAACTTTACTTAATTAATAAAAACGAGATAATAGACCTATACCTCAAAAAGCATAAAGAAAACAATTATGAAAACACATGAGCAGATACTGGCCTTATTAAAAAAACACGGCAAACACACCTTAAAAGACTTTGCCGAAAAACTAAACCTAACCACTATGGGTGTACGCCAGCAGCTGCATAACTTAGAAGGTGACGAGTTAATAGAGTTTGCAGACAAATCAATGGGACGAGGCAGACCCACCCGTTTTTGGAATTTAACTCAAAAAAGTAACGAACACTTTGAAGACCGTCACGAGATATTAACGGTACAACTGATTGAATCAGTACAAAGTGTATTTGGTGAAAAAGGCTTAGAAAACTTAATCAGCCATCGTGAAAAACAATCATTTGAACTCTATAAACAAGCCCTAGACAAGCACAAAACAATTAAGACCAAACTGGAGAAGTTAGCCAAATTACGCAGTGACGAAGGTTATATGGCAACCGTAGAGAAAGCTGAAAGTGGTGGGTTTTTATTGATTGAACATCACTGCCCTATTTGCCATGCAGCCACACATTGTCAGAATTTTTGTCGATCTGAATTAAACTTATTTCAAGAATTATTTGAAGGGATTGCAACTGTAGAACGCTCTGAGCATATTATTTCTGGACAGACACGTTGTGTTTATAAAGTACTGTAGGTCGAGCTTTAGCTCGTCAAAACGTAAATGCTTTTATCAAATAACAATCAATGAATATTTTTTGAACCAGCTCTTTAAATTTTTTAAATAAATATCTTTTTATACATTTCGAGCGACCATAAACACTTCATCTGCAGAGTATAAATTAGTAATAGTCGCTTCAACAACCGCGCCTAATTCTTTTTTATATAAACGTTGTGCTGCATTGTCGACTCTTGTTGAAACAGTAATATGTTTTAATACAGAGTCTTGTTTCTTTAATTGTGTCTTCACTAATTTCAAAGAATCTTGAATCAACTGGGTGCCCACACCTTTACCTTGATGGGATGGTAAAATAGCAATTTGCTCTAATTCCATTATGGCTTGAGGTCGAAACCCACTTTTTTGAGACCAAATAATATATCCTAAAATTTCAGTTTCAACCTCAACTCCAACCTCAACTCCAACCTCAGCTTCAGATGAAATTACATAAAACAAAAATCGAGGAAACGCATTAAAATTGCATTCCAACCATTCAAAAGACATTCTTTGTCTTGCAAATACTTGCTTATGTATTTGTGCTACTTCATGTAATTCTGATTGTTTAATTTGTTCAACTAACATTTTAATTCCCTAATATTTCTATCATTATTCAAGTCCTGATTATTCTCTATAGTCTCCTTTTTAAGCTATAAGTTGCAAATATTATTCTAAAGACAAAAAGCACGTAAATTTAGAGAAAACAGAAAATCAATGACACAATCAGATTTAGGTGAATTATGGTATTACAAGACAAACTGTAGCGGTTATTGAACAGGGTAAGTATTCAGCATCATTAGAAACAGAGTTTCGAAATAAAGGAGAGCTTGAAGAGGGCTTGGATGAAGATTGATAATAGTTTTTCGATATGAATATCGACCTTACAATTATTATAATGGACGAGATAAAAACATATTCTCACGTAGGCCGACATTTATTCTGACCAACTAATTCAAATAAGACAGGGTAAAGCGAGACCTACGAATAAAATTGCTCAATTATCACTATATTTCAGATGTGTAAATTTGATTTAGATTACGACTAAAGTATTCCTGAACGAGGCAGTAAAAAAGAGCTTACAGGTGTAAGTGAGTTTTTTCTAACGAAGCATTTGTAACGGTAAAAAACCTAATTTTAGATGTGTAATTTTGATTCAGATGGCGACTAAAGTGTTCCTGAACTAGGCAGAAAAAAAAGAGCTTACAGGTGTAAGAGAGTTTTTTCTAACGAAATGCAGGGGCACTTTAGGTGTGAACTTCTGTAAAATGGTAATTTTGATTCAGATGGCGACAAAATTCATTCTGATCGAGGCGGGAAAAAAGAGCTTACTGGGTGTAAGTGAGTTTTTCCCAACGAAGAACAGGATAAATTTTGGTGTGAGCTGGATCTAAATTTTAGTGGTTGTGACCACCGGCGCCATGTGCATGTCCGTGGGACTGCTCATCAGTCGTAGACTCACGAACATCTAAAATATCTAAAGTCATATCAACATCTTGACCAGCTAGTGGATGGTTTAAATCAACATCAATTGACTTTAATCCCATTTTAACAATAGTAACTTCACGTAGGCCATGATCGGTTTTCAAATCAATTGCAGTACCCGCTGTCAATTTCTTTTTGATTGCTTTACCTTTATAAAAACATTTTTTAGCAGATACACGCTGAATTGAATCAGGTTTTACTTCACCAAAAGCATCCACTGCTTTTAATGACAATTCTAATTTCTCGCCTTTTTCTTTACCTAATAAAGCAGCAACGACACCTGGTAACATACCAGCTGAACCATAAAGGTATAATACTGGATTACCATCAGTTGATTGTTGTACTTCACCTGATTTACTTTTTAATTCAAAGTTAAAACTTACTACACTATTTTTTTCAATTTTCATTTTTTATTCTCTTTATTTTTAATTTATTTATCAGCTATTAATTTTTAATTTTCAGCTTTTATTTCTAACTCTTTATTTTCAACAACAGCTGATAATTATGATTGTTTGTATTGTATTTTATTCACATACCAAACTGCAAATCCATCGGGTATGGCGACTTCTACTTCATCGTCCTGCTCTTTACTTAATAATGCTCGAGCCATAGGTGAATCGATAGAAATATGGTTTTTCACACCAAATATTTCATCAGGTCCCACAATTCTAAATGTTTTTTGTTCACCTTTATCATTTTCAATTTCTACCCATGCACCAAAATATACTTTACCTTCTTGCTGGGGGTTATATTCAATTACTCGCATAACTTCTAAACGTTTTCGAATATAACGAACTCGGCGATCAATTTCTCGTAGCAATCGTTTGTTTTCTTTATAGTCGGCATTATCAGATCGATCACCCAATGAAGCGGCCCATGAGACTTTTCTTGTAGTATCTGGGCGTTTTACTCGCCACAAATAATCCAACTCTTCTTCTAATTTTTTACAACCACCGGCTGTTATTATATTTGATTTACTCATACTTTTTTAAACCTCCATGAAAGTTATTAAGCTCATCGCAACATCCCCCAGATTCACCCCAACTCACCCAACTTTACGCAATTTTATTAATAGTATATAAATCAAAACGCCCACTTTTCCCTTCTTGAATAAAACTAGGTGTTTTGTTTGCATAATGCTCTGCCAATTTCGGGCGTTTAACCACTACCCTAAATTTCACTTTTTGTAAGGCTACATCTAAAAATCGATCTTCGTTTTGGTCTTCACCGACTAGATCATGAAAAATAGTCATTTCTTTTTTCACTGCTGCACTTTTTTGTCTAGCGGGAAACATCGGGTCAAAGAAAATGACATCAAACATTGTTTCAGTTGATTCTAAAAACGTTAAGCTATTTTTATTTTCGCCCCAGGGTAACAATGTCATGTTTTGGGTGATTTTATGGGCCTGTGCATTTAAGGACGCTCGTTGTAATCCATCTTCTAATAATGCATGCACAACAGGATGTTGTTCACACAAAGTTACTTTTGCACCCACACTAGCGAACACAAAACTGTCAGCGCCCATACCCGCTGTAGCATCAAATATATGTAAACTTCTTTGTTTATTAAGGCCCACTGCTTTTGCAACAGGCTGTGAGATACCACCACCAAATTGACTGCGATGTGCATTTTTACCTTCTGCAAAATCCACAAATATGGGTTTGATTTTAGGTAATGATCGATCTAGAAGGGATAGTTTTCCGCTGAGAAACTGCAAAACAAAACGAGGCCCTTTGACCTCGATTTTATTTTTTGCAGCGTGTTTGTTCGATAATGAATCCAGCTTTTTGATCACCTCAAAACGCTGGGCCAATAATTCAATGTGGTTTTGATGATCCTGATCGAATAATACAACCGCTTGGTTCATGCTCTTTGTCTCGTTTTACATCCAAATCAAAGTGTTGTTTTTGATTGTCATGATGTTTATTAAAAAAACTATTTCGTCGATGGTGTTGTGACACTTTATTTGTCATTCGTACTGTACGGCTAGTTTGCATTTTTAAATCCCCAAGTGGAGACTCAACGTATAACGGGTTATTTAAATATCTTATCAAACCTAATTAAAGTTGAGTCAACAATTCATGAAAAAAGACAATATATCAAAAAAAGACAACACAATAATAGGTTAAAACATCACAGTTTCACCCTAGCTGTACAACTCACTACACTTAATTACAACATGTAATTTCTAATCATAAAAAAAAACAAATTAGATTAAAATTTTACATTCACCTGCTTATAAAATACTTTCTACTATTAACTAACACACAGTTGGTTATGCGTTTAACACTTGAAGACCAAATACTAACAAAATGACACTCAATATTAATCTGTAAATAACAAACGGTAAAAATCCGATTTTCTCTATCCATTTTAAAAATAAATGAATACATAAATAAGCACTCACCGCCGAAACTAATGTACCTAACAATAAGCTGTCCCAATTAATATTTGAAGGCTCTTCGATTAAGTCTTTGCTTAACAATAAACCAGCCGCAACAATTAATGGTATCGATAATAAAAATGAAAATCGAGAAGCCGCTTTTCTGGTTAACCCTAAAGCTAACGCAGCTGTCATTGTAATACCTGAACGTGAAGTACCGGGTATTAATGCTAGAGCCTGTGCAAAACCGATGATCATAGTTTGCTTAAAGGTTAATTGATATTCGTCTTGACCTATTTCAAGCTGTGCATTTTTTTTAGCTTTGATGTCTGCCCACCACAAAAGTAAACCAAAAAAACCCATGCTTGCACTGATGATTAAAATCATCACGGCTTCATTGCCTTGAATAATTTCAATTATATCTTTTAACAATAACCCTGCTAAACCCGCTGGAATAGTGGCGATAATCACCCACCAGGCTAATGTAGATTGTGTTTTGTCGTGTGGTTTTTTAACTAAACTCAAACACCAGTGCTTAACTAATAGACTGATATCTTTGAAAAAATAAATTATTACAGCCAATAACGAACCAACGTGCACCGCCACCATAAATGACAAACCTTCATCACGAAAACCAAATAATATTTCGGGCAAGATTAAATGCCCCGAACTTGAAATAGGCAAAAATTCGGTAATACCTTGGATGATGCCTAATATAATTGTTTCTAACATGTGGTTTCCTAATTTTTTAAATTATTTATGAGCCAACTTTTGGTTTTTGTTTCCAAGTGACATCGTCGCGAATATAGACAGGAAAGGCGTCTTGCTTAAATTTAATATTGTTTTGCTGGCAATCACTGACTAACTTCGCACAAAATTGTGCATCGGGTTTATTGGCGCAGTCTAATTGATCAATGGATTTAAACAAACCATCAAAACGCTCTAAATATTGCCAACCATCACCGATTCGTTTTGCATTTTTATATGATGGATCCCAAATGACTTTCTCAGGCGCTATCACTTGTTCAATTAAATTACTTGCCCAATCGGATTTCGAGAAATCCACAGCTGCAAAATACACTTCGTCCATTCTTGCATCCATTGCCACTAAAAATAGATTATTTTCTGGATGTGTTTGTTTGGCTTCATACGCCATAGTTAATAAACTGGAGATTCCAATAACGTCTTTTTTTTGGCCAAATGCTAATCCATGTAAAAATGAAGCTGCGATTCTCACTCCTGTAAATGAACCGGGACCACGAACGTAACAAAACTGATCGATATCACTTAATTCAACACTTGCTTGTAATAACACATCATCAACCATATTAAGCATTTGTTTGGAATGATTACGCCCCATGTCTTTGCTTTTTGCAAAACATTGATCGTTTTTGATCACACTGACTGAGCAAAATACAGTGGCACTGTCGACAGCTAAATACACACTCATGAAAATCATTATCCAAAAAAAAGGCGATTTTATCAGTTACGCGGGGGAATTGCGATATACAGGCCTCAAGAAGCAAGGCTAAGTAGTCAATCACTTAAGTTGTGATAAACATAAATTACAGACAAAAAAAATCCACTTCAATATTGAAATGGATTATCAATTACGAATCAGATTGCGTTTAATTTTATTCAGTACGAGGCAAAAAATGTGAATTTACAGGTGTAAATGATCATTTTTTAACGACGTAATGTGTAAAATTAAGCGTGATATGAATTATACGGCGTCAGTACCCGTTTCACCCGTACGTATACGGATGATTTGCTCTAAATTTGTTACAAAGATTTTACCATCACCAATTTTACCTGTATTGGCTGCTTTTACGATGCTATCAATCACTGCATCACTGCGCTCGTCGTCTACCGCTACTTCAACTTTTACTTTCGGTAAGAAATCGACCACATATTCAGCACCGCGATATAATTCAGTATGACCTTTTTGACGTCCAAAGCCTTTCACTTCAGTCACCGTCACACCAAATACACCTTCTGCTGAAATGGCTTCACGTACTTCATCTAATTTAAATGGTTTAATAATGGCAGTAATTAATTTCATAAAATATTCTCGTTATTTTTTAAATTCGATTTACAGTTACAGTATGGCAAAAGTACAGTTTTTTGCCTTAACACAACATTACAATTAGCTATACGATAACTCAGATTTAAAAAATGCGCTATACCCTAGATTTATAATTTGACCAAAATTTCTGTAGAATTAATACTCAGACACAAAAAAGGGCGCTTAAAGCGCCCTTAACATTAAAATATGAAGCGAATATTACTTATTAGTAAATTCTGGGTAAGCTTCTTGACCACATTCAACGATATCAGCGCCTTCATATTCTTCTTCTTCAGTGATACGAATACCCATAACCAACTTGATTACCATCCAAGTGATCAAAGACGTTCCGAATACCCATACGAAGATTGTTAATGCACCGATAAACTGACCAGAGAAAAGTACGTCTGCTTTAGTTAATGGTACAACCATCAAACCAAAGAAACCAACTACACCGTGAACCGAGATCGCGCCTACTGGATCATCAATTTTAAGTTTATCAAGACCAACAATTGAACATACAACAATAATACCACCAATCAAACCAATGATAGTTGCAGCTAATGCAGAAGGTGAATCAGGAGCAGCTGTAATAGCAACAAGACCTGCTAATGCGCCGTTTAAACCCATTGTTAAATCCGCTTTTTTGAACCATAAACGAGCTACAACCAATGCTCCAATTACACCACCAGCAGCTGCTGCGTTAGTGTTTAAGAAGATCATTGCCACTGCATTTGCATCAGCAACTGTAGAGATTATTAACTGAGAACCACCGTTAAAACCGAACCAACCCATCCATAAAATGAATGTACCTAATGTTGCCATTGGTAAGTTAGCACCAGGAATTGCGTTTACAGTACCATCTTTACCGTATTTACCTAGACGAGCACCCAATACTAATACACCAGCTAATGCTGCAGAAGCACCGGCCATATGAACAATACCAGAACCAGCAAAATCAGAGAAACCTAAGTCGCCAAGTGTGTAAAGACCAAATACCGCTTCACCATTCCAAGTCCAAGC
>JALJPK010000038.1 GCA_022968985.1 Pseudomonadales bacterium
GAATTCCCAATATAAAGTATTAGTTAGCTACACTAGAACGCCAGTGCCATGAGTTACATTTGTTTTTAAGTAACATTATTGTTGTTTAATATTCAGTTAAAGAGTGATTAGATAATGGTGTATGTAATTAACCGTGAGTTATTTGCTGTTAATTACATATATCGCTGCAGAACATCAATACCCACTTTCCAATTTACTTTATTTGATAATACCGTTTGTTGATGATTAATATTGAACTAGCAGGTGTGAATAGCGGTTTGTTGTTTGATATTCAGTCCAATCAGCAAGTAAATAGTTAATTACATATATCGATGCAGCGCATCGAAATCCACTTTACCGTTCACTTTGTTGGATAATACTGCATTGATATTTGTCAGCATTTCACTAAATGTATCATCCGATTCCAATGCGTGGGAAAAAATCTTTTGATTAGTGTCAATCGCCACTGTTAACATCGTTTCAATCTCTTCTTCTTGCGGCAAAGTAATCCCTAAAAATGGTAGAATCTCTTCCATTTTTAACGCCACATCTTCTAAGTTTTCAATGCATTGTTTCATGGTGGCCATTGACGATTCTTCATTTTGTTTCATTACTTTTTGCATACGTTTTGTAAGCATCATAATGGTTTCCATTTCAAGCTCTAACGCCATCTCATTATCCAGCGCAATGACTCTTGCACTCAAACCTTGTAATAAAGAAAATACATTGTCCTTTAACATGCCGTATTTTTCTTCATTATCAATGGGCATGTTTTTCACTAATAACGACACGTTTTCATAATTCATAATGCTGCGCTGGCCAAAATCGTAATAACGCCCATTGTCTTTCATTTGAGTTAATAGCTTGGATTCCATTTCACGAGCCATACCGTTTTCTTCAACGTTCTTTTCTTCATATTTACCTCGAATCTGCAACGAACAATGTATGTCATAATTTTTTAAAGAATTAAAAATACAAACCGATAATTCATTTAAGTCTTTGCATTGATTACATTGTAGTAAAAACTGAATATTGACACCTAAATCACTTGTATTCGCCATTGCCATATGGGCCATTTGATTGGCATGTTGTACCTGAGATCGAAGCTGTTTATTAGCGATTTGATCGAAAATCAATCGGAAACAACGGGCGATTATTTCTTTAACCGCAATACCTTGTTCAGGTAGATCATCTACGCCTCCTTGATAAGCTGTAATACGTTCGTCAGGGGTGATTTCTGGAATAAATAATACTGTGGGTGGTTTGTTTTCGTGATTATTTAATTTAGAGGCCAGCTCAATACCCACAGTTGCATTGTTTTCCCAGATGATAATAAGATGAATTTCATCCGGACAGTTATCTATGAGTATTTGTTCATTTTCAATTTGTTGAATAGTAAATTGCTCAGACAGCTCGTGGAAATAAGGAAAATTTTGGTGTGGATCAATAACGGCAATAGTATGTGGATGAATCAAGGTAATTCCTCAAAATAATAAACTGTCTCTAATTAGGTTTAGATGACAAAACATACAAAATCCAACTATTTGAAATAAATTTATGACTTATATAAGTAGCGGGTTTTAATATAGGGAAATTATACGGCTGTATTAATCAAGCATTAACCGGATTACCCATCTAACTCAGCCAGCTTAAGAAACTGATTGGGTCTTAGTGTTGTGCGCAGCTTAATGTATTTAAACCTAGGTATCATGAAGCTTAGATCGAAGTGTCGATTAAATTGAGAACGAAATTCAGCTAAATATCTGGGTGAATATTTTGTGTTAATTACATAATAAGTCCCTTTTATCGGGTGATACGGCAACAACAAAATGAGGGGTATTTTATGATCCACATCTTTGATATTCAGCATAATATTCTCCACCTAAATACAGATTACTCAGCTGGCTTTTAATAACAAAGAGTCAATATATGAAAACTTGTAATTTATCGGACATAAATCATACCTTTGCTCGGTGAATCTTCGTAAGTTGTAATCTTATTGTAATTACTATAAATAGAGATTATTCAAATTTACAGAATCTCTAACCTGTAATTGTAGAATAACGCAATTTGATGCTAATAATCTTTCAAATTACTCAGTGTTAGGTTGCTGAACTAACATGGTTTCTTCTGAAAACCTTGATATACGAACATCCAAACATACCCCCCTAAAAATTCAATTGAAATAGAGTATATAAGTCCAATGCCGTTTTAATGTACAATAACTGTATAATCCCAAATATATTATGGCTTTAGGTTCTGAGAGTGTTCAAAATCTCAAAAATAAGCCTGTTAACCCAAAACAGAGATAATCATGCAAATACACGTTATAGATAAACAAAAGTTAATCACACGAGAAGATAACATGACCCAAGATTGGGTAAGTGGTTATTGGGGTGTAACTAAAGACATCGCTGAGAAACTAGTTGGCGGCGAGCTTTTCCTACATATGGCTAAAGACAAACCTTCTTATTTTGGTGGTGATATCACTGGTTTTAGTATTCAAGAAGACGGCGAATACGCTGGCAAAGTATTGTTTGAATTCACAGCATCAATGGATCATAAGGGTGTTAGAACACCTCGTCCAGGCTGGGGCATGGACAAAAAAATCATTGAATAAATGAATTGATATTACTTCCAAGGACGGAAGAATTTTTTAAAATACATATAAACGATCAAAAATAATTTAATAAACAAACAAAACGTTACACTAAGCCTGTCATCACTGCGCTTAATATTTTCAAACGGCTAACAAGCCATCTTCCCCCATGTATACTCTCAATGTATAATTCCCACTTTAAATTTACCGAGATATCATTGTGACTCAACCTGCTGTTAAACCTGCTAATCCTAATTTTTCTTCTGGCCCATGTGCTAAACGCCCAGGTTATGACGTTTCTAAACTTGATTTATCAACACAGGGTCGTTCACATCGCTCTAAAATTGGTAAAACAGCGCTTGAGTTAGCCTGCACTAAAACAGCGCAATTGCTAAATTTACCAGAAGGTTATCGAGTAGGGATTGTGCCTGCAAGTGACACCGGTGCAATGGAAATGATCATGTGGTCGACATTAGGCCCACGCCAAGTGGATTTATTTGCATGGGAATCATTTGGGCGCGAATGGTTAACAGATACAACCGAACAGCTAGATATTGATGTAAATTGCCATACCGCTGATTATGGGTTGTTGCCAGATTTCACTAAATTGAACCCTAAAAACGATATAATCTTCACCTATAACGGCACCACTTCAGGTGTTAAAGTTAAAAACTTAGATTGGATATCAGACGAACAAGAAGGCATCGTAATTTGTGATGCTACAAGTGCCGTTTTTGCAATGGATATTGATTGGAAAAAACTAGACGTGATTACGTTTAGCTGGCAAAAAGTGTTAGGCGGCGAAGGCGCGCATGGTGTATTGATCTTATCGCCAAAAGCCGTTGAGCGATTAGAAAGTTATGCTCCACAATGGCCAATGCCAAAAATCTTTCGTTTAACTAATAATGGTAAATTGATCGAAGGTATTTTTAAAGGCGCAACAATCAACACTCCTTCAATGTTATGTGTAGCCGATTACTTAGATGCATTAGGTTGGGTTGAATCAATTGGTGGGCAATCAGAAGCAATAAAACGCTCTTTAGCCAATCTAGAAGTGATCAAAACGTTTGTATCTGAAAACGAATGGATCAGCTTTTTAGCAGAAGATCCAGATACATTATCAAACACATCTGTATGTTTAAAATTAGATTTAGACGACAGTCAAATTAAAGCAATGATCACTTTATTAGCCGAAGAAAACGTAGGATATGATCTAGGTGCGTATAAAAATGCACCATCTGGTTTACGTATTTGGTGTGGTGCTACAGTTCAAACGCAAGATGTAATCGCGTTGATGCCTTGGATTAAATGGGCAAGAGAAACTGTATTAGCTGCTTTTTAAGTTTAATTTCAAGGTCCTTTTTGAAATTAAAAGCTTGATGTCCATCCTGGTGGAAGGAAACCTTCCTTGGATGGGCAGTCGCTGAGCGCACATCCCTGTGCTGGTTTAATTTCAAGGTCCTTTTTGAAATTAAACGCTTGATGTCCATCCTGGCGCAAGGAAACCTTCCTTGGATTGGCAGTCTCTGAGCGCACATTCCTGTGCTGGTAAATTGATCAACAATCAAATATTTTCAGGACTATCAAAATGGTAATAGAATATAAAATTAATAAAAAAATCACTGCCGAGCAATTCATCGACTTATTAAAACGATCAACATTAGCTCAACGTCGTCCAGTTGATGATAAACAATGTATGCAGGGTATGATTGAAAATAGTAATTTGATCGTGACAGCTTGGCTTAAAGATCAGTTAATCGGCATAACAAGATGTGTCACTGACTTTCATTATTGTTGTTACTTATCCGATTTAGCTGTTGATTCAGCTTATCAAAAAGATGGAATTGGTAAACAATTACAAATCAAAACCCAAGATCAGTTGGGGTCAAAATGTAAGTTAATTCTGATCGCAGCACCGGATGCCAATTCGTATTATCGTCATATCGGTTTCACAAATAATGAACGATGTTGGGTTTTGAATCGTGATGAATCAATTACTGCTTAAACAAGTTTTGTCATTCAATTATTCGACAATTTCACTTTCACTTTCAATTGTATGATCCGAATATATCCCCTCAACTCACTCATACAAAGGTTTTCAAATGGACAATAAAAGTGATCTGTTACCCTTAAGAAGATTGTACAAAAATCTTCGTAAAATTGATGTAATAGCTCAATTCTTAATTTCATTGTTATTTAACTATCCCAAAACTTTTGTTGTATGTATTTTCGGCCCTACAATTGTGAGTTTGTTGTTGAATAAGTTTATTGCTGGGGCCGCGGGAGATATCACTAGCAGTATTCAGGCAATTTTTGTCTTTGTTGTATTCTATATGATTTTTTTACAAATATTATATCAAGACGTGCAAAATAAAACGGTTAAAAAAATCATAGATTTTTGGTTAATATCCCTTCTACGAACAGCAATATTTATAAATATATCAATAATTATAGTCATAGCAATAACCAGCGTTGTGACGAGTATGGTTAGTCAATACTTACCCGTTTAGAAAATATAGCTCAAACTGCAACCTTTTTATAATTAATGTTATGATCTGCAAATAAAAACTTCCCAACTCACCCAGCTAAAGGTTTCCCCATGAGCGTTAAAAGTGATCTGATTTCCTTAAAAGGGGTGGGTGGAAAACTGTTGGAAAAATTACATAAAATTGATGTTTTTTCAAAACAAGATTTACTGTTTCATCTACCTTATAAATATCAAGATCGTACCCAAATCATCCCTCTTAAATTATTAAAAGCCAATATGGCAGGTGTGGTACAAGGCCGGGTGACCTCGTCGCATGTGATGTTTGGTAAAAAGCGCAGTTTGTTGGTGCGTTTAAGTGATGAAAACGGCTCAGTCGGTTTGCGTTTTTACTTTTTTACAAAGGGCCAGCAAGGCCAATTTAAAGAAGGTAATATCATTCGTTGTTATGGCGAAATACGTCCCGGACAATCAGGTTTTGAGATTTATCACCCTGAATACCAAGTGCTTAAATTACTCAATACCCCTCTTGATAACACCCTGACTCCGCTTTATCCAACCACCGATGGCTTAACCCAAAACAAAGTACGTTTGTTAGTAGAACAAGTGATTGCTGACCGTGAAAGTATTATTGCTGAATTATTACCTGCTTCTTTATTGGAACAATATAAATTACCGACGTTAGTCGATGCGTTAAATGTTATTCATCATCCGCAGCGGCAAGATGACATCCAGCAGTTGTTGGTAGGTAATCACCCTGCACAAAAACGTTTGGCAATTGAAGAGTTACTTGCGCATCATTTAAGTTTAAAAAAACATCGTGCTATTTTAAAACAACAACATTCAATTGCGTTTAAAGATTTGGGTGTCTTTAAACAAAAATTAATCGACACCTTACCTTTTGATTTAACTAACGCTCAAAATAAAGTGATCCAAGAAATTGCAGACGACTTATCTGTGGCGTCACCGATGTTGCGTTTAGTGCAAGGGGATGTGGGTTCGGGTAAAACGTTGGTTGCTACGTTAAGTGCACTACAAGTTATCGAACATGGTTTTCAGGTGGCAATGATGGCGCCTACCGAAATTTTAGCCGAACAACATTATGATAATTTT
This sequence comes from Pseudomonadales bacterium, assembly GCA_022968985.1. Taxonomy (GTDB): domain Bacteria; phylum Pseudomonadota; class Gammaproteobacteria; order Pseudomonadales; family Natronospirillaceae; genus Marinicellulosiphila. The sequence continues at coordinate 6,177 of JALJPK010000038.1, forward strand.
ACAGCTTGGTTAGAGCCGCTAGGTATTAAAGTGGCTTGGTTAGTGGGTAAACAAACCAAAAAACAACGCGAAGAAGCACTTGCCTTAGTCGCTTCAGGCGAAGCCAAAATGGTGGTCGGTACCCATGCGTTATTTCAAGACGCAGTTGAGTTTTATAACCTAGCCCTTGCCATTATTGATGAGCAGCATCGTTTTGGTGTGGATCAGCGTTTGGCTCTTAAAGAAAAAGGCAAACATGGGCATGTGCATCAATTAACAATGACAGCAACTCCCATTCCAAGAACACTCGCCATGAGCGCTTACGCTGATTTAGACTGTTCGGTGATTGATGAATTACCCCCAGGCCGAACACCAATTAAAACCACATTAATAGCCCAACCGCGCAGACCACAAGTGGTTGAACGAGTGAAAGTAGCATGTGATGAAGGCAAACAAATTTATTGGGTGTGTACACTTATTGATGAAAACGAAGAGATGGAATTAGAAGCGGCGCAAAAAACTTATGAAAATTTGACTGTGCAATTGAGTCCACACAAAGTGGGTTTGGTGCATGGTAAAATGAAGTCTAAACAAAAAGCGCAGATTATGCATGAGTTTAAACGTGGTGATATAAAAGTATTAGTGGCTACAACGGTAATCGAAGTTGGGGTAGATGTACCTAATGCTTCGGTTATGATTATTGAAAATCCTGAACGTTTAGGATTGTCGCAGTTACATCAATTACGAGGTCGTGTGGGCCGAGGTAGGCAAGAGAGTTTTTGTATTTTGATGTATGGTGAACAAGTATCACAAATTGGCAAAGAGCGCTTACAGGTTATGCGTGAAACCAACGACGGGTTTGTTATCGCTCAAAAAGACTTAGAAATACGTGGGCCAGGTGAAGTATTAGGTACAAGGCAAACTGGTGCCATGCAATTTAAAATTGCAGACTTGGTCAGAGACCAGGCGTTGTTGCCACAAATTGAACAATTAGCCGCCGCAATTATTCGAGATTATCCTCAAAATATGGAAGCGTTGATAAAACGATGGTTAAGTGATTCGGCAAGATTTGCGCAGGTTTGACTTGTGTCGGTCTAAATTAGTGAGTTAGGGCTAAATTAGAGGTTTTGTATTTAGTCCCAAAAAAGATCGAAGTTTAGAAAGGTCACAACTAATTGTAACCCTGTTCAGTTAGCGTTTTAATGATATCAAAAATGTATTTAATGTTTGATATGGCTATTGGAATATGTTCTAGAGGTATGTAAATCTTCAAATCCTGTGATACCTGAATCCACAGCCTCCACTTTACCACCTCGATTTAAAAAAGCCTCTATATCCGCAGAAACTTTTTCTGCATTACTCGAATGACTTTGAATGATGTTTTTTCTTGTGTTACTTTTTTGAGGGTTAACAGCTCTGCGCATTATTGATGCCTTTTGATAGTGGATGAATAGTAGGTGAATTTAATTAGGTCTAAGAAGGATAGTGCAGACTTTATTTTTTGTTGATTGTTTTTTATACTTATTTTGAATAAAAAAATTGATTAATAGAGTGAAAAATACATAAAGCAAATAAAATAAGCAGACATTAAAAAGCTCCAGTACCTTTGAGGGTACCAAAGCATTTTTTTTGGCGTTTTTTATATGAATATTATTGAATCCGTGCTGTTAATTCATTAAATGAATCCGATAATTGATTTAAATCAGCGCTGATTTCATGAGATTTTTCTGTCATAGCAACGGTTTCAAGGGTGTTATCACGTATCTGAATAACAATACTTGAAATTTCATTGGACACGGTTGTTTGTTCATTGGCAGCTGTTGAAATTTGAACATTCATGTCATTAATAGCATTAATTGATTTTGCTATATCACTTAAAATAACCGAAGCGGTATTCATTTGTTCAACCACATCATCTGAGCGTTCTTTACCAGTGGACATAGCGGTTACTGCATTATTCGCCCCATTTTGAACCGTCTCTAAAATAGATTGAATTTCACTTGTTGATTGTTGTGTTTTTTGAGCCAGTGTTCTTACTTCATCAGCCACCACGGCAAACCCTCTACCTTGTTCGCCAGCTCGAGCTGCTTCGATAGCTGCATTTAATGCCAATAGGTTTGTTTGTTCTGCAATGCCTTTAATTACATCTAAAACCGCGCCTACATTATTTGTGTTTTCGGCTAAATCTTGCACAACCTGTGTGGCGCTACCGATCTCTTTTACAAAAGTTGAAATACTTGTGATTGCATTTTGCATGGCTGTAGAGCCTTTATCCGCGAGTTTATTGGTGCTCTCTGTTTCATTGGCGGTTGTATTGGCGTTATTGGCTACATCTTGAGCGGTATGAGCCATTTCTTGGATAGCAGTTGCAACTTGTTCTGTGCGACTTTTTTGACCTTCAGCTGATGTAGATGCACTTTGTGACATTTGAGTTAATGCATGTGCTGAGCTGGAAAGTTGTTGAGTAGATTGGTTTAAATTATCCATAATGGATTTAACTAAACTTTTCACTTCATTAATGGAGTGATTTAAAACACCTAATTCATCACTACGTGAATCATCTAATGCTTCAGTGATTTCGCCTTTTGCAAACTTAGATAAATCATCAATACTTGTTGTAAGAGGATTTACAACAAATTTTGTAATAATCAAGGCTGTGATCACAAAACAAAATAATGAAATAGCAATTAAATATGCCGCATCTTTTAAAATGGTACTGTTCATATCCACAATAATATTTGTCGAAGTTGAGTGAGCAATATTAAATAATTCGTCCGATAACTTTTGTAAAATATCTGAAGGAGCTCGATCAATTCCTTTTACTGCAGCATCACCAACTGAACTATCAAACTTTGAATTATCAAATTTTTGTTTACCTAACGTATATGCAGTCCCCATACTTTGATGTGCATTTTTAAATGCCTTAGCTTCTGATAATAACTTTGGGGAATCCTTTAATCCTTTAATTAACTCGTCTATTTTTTGTTGTGTAATAATTTGCTGAGCTTTAAATCTATCCCAATATTTTTTATTTTGGGTAGGGTCACTGCCTCGAAGTAATACATTTTTCCATTCTTGAACTTGTTTTTTAAATTCCAAATTGGTCTCAACAGATAATAATTCATTGGATTGAATTGTTTTCCATTGCCCAATTGCATTACCCACAGATTTAAGTTCAGTAATTGCAAAAATTGTCACCAAAATAAAAGCCACCGATATTACTGATAAGATTTTATTTCGAATATTTAAATTTGACCACATAGAGATTCCTAAGCACATTAAAAGTATTAATTTCAGTGTAGACAATAGTCTTAAATAGTAAAACTATAAATGTATTTTTTATTGTGTTAGTGACACTATGATTTGATTCTGAAGTGAATGAGTTAAAAATGATTACAATTAATATTTAAAAAGATTTTGATATTATTTTCCATAAAAACCATTGATAAAAGTAAATGAATAGTGGATATGTGTAAAATTTTATTTAGTTTTAACTAGAGAAATATTTAACTAATATTCCTTCTATTTTTTCTAAACTAAAAGGTTTACTCAAAAACTCATTCATTCCAGCTAATTGACATTTTTGTTTATATTCAGCGGTTGCGTTAGCGGTTAATGCCACAATGGGTAAAGTAATTCCTTTTTCTCTTAATGATATACTAGCAGTTACTCCGTCCATTAGCGGCATTTGAATATCCATAAATATTAAATCGATATTCTGTAGAGTATGCTCTATAGCCTCAACCCCATTTTGAACAATATATACCTCAATATTAAAACTTAATAATATTTTAGATATGATTTTCTGGTTCACTATATTGTCTTCAACGACTAGTATATGTTTTCCTGAAAAATTTAATTTTTTCCTAGAAAGGCTAGAATAGTGGGTTAAATCCTTGATAATTGATTGTGTATTTTCAATTCTTCCTTTAGTAAGGGGGATATTAAAACCTAATTGCGTACCTACATTAATTTCACTTTTTAATTGTAAATTACCGCCCATTGCTTCAATAAGTTTTTTTGAAATGGATAACCCTAAACCAGAACCACCAAACCTTCTTTTAATAGATGAGTCTGCTTGGCTAAAACTATTAAATAATAATTTTTGGTTTTCTTGGGTAATACCAATACCAGTATCAATAATTTTTAATTCAATATCGTAAGTCTGTTTATGAATAATATAGGCGATATCAATTATAACACCGCCGTGTTCAGTAAATTTTATGGCATTACTTATTAAATTTAAAATAACTTGGCGTAGTTTTGTTTTATCACCCTCGATATATATATCAAGGTCTTGTGAGGTTGCGATGTCTAAATATAAATTTTTGTTGTCGGACTTTATTTTGAAAATTGAAATGCAGTCGATAATTAGATCACGTAAACAAAAACTTGTTTTTTCGAGTGTCAGCTGACCAGATTCAATTTGTGAATAATCCAAAATATCATCAATTTGTGCTAATAATGCTTCGCTAGATTTGTCTAATATATCAATGAGCTCACATTGTTCATCACTTTCAGGTTTAAATAAATTAATGGAACCAATAATACCGTTTAATGGTGTTCTTAATTCATGACTCATATTCGCTAAAAAATCAGTTTTCATGTCACTTACTTCTTTAGCTTTGATTAATAGTCGATTATTTCTTATTAATAGATAAATCAAACCAATTAATAAAGTAATCGAAAAAATACTGATAAATAATAAAAGAATTTGTATTTCTTGATAAGTTGTTACTCTGCGATTACCAACATCTATGTGTAATTGTGATAACTCGTTGTAGGTGTTTCGCGAATTGGTTTGCCACTGGCTTGACCATATTTTGGATCGATCCATTAATTGTTTATGAATATCAGGAGTTAATTCATAAATCTCATCTTCGTGCTCAAATAGATATTCTGATATTTCTAATGTTAATGTTTTTAATGACTGGTTTCTTATTAATACTGCTTTGTAGGGACCATTTACTAGAATGTCTAAGCGGCTCCAAAAAATTTCAATTCTTTCAATGGTTCTGTCTATCTCTTGTTGTGATGGTGAATAATAGGATTTAACTAATGCTGTGCGCATTCTTTCTAATTCAAAATGAGTTTGAGATACCGCCCATGGGCTTTCGTGCCAGTTTGTATCTTGAACGGTTTTTATTTCACTAGATACAATAAATAACACACGCGTAAGCCAAAATACTAAAGTTAAAAGTATTAAGGCTAATCCAACTGCGCTGATTATTTTTTGTAAAAATCGCATTTAGAATTAAATTTCCATATGCTCTATCGATTTAATCTGCCAAATAGCCCATGAGGATACTGTAGTGTTAATAAGCTCGCTGCGATAACTCCAAGGGAAAATTAACCAAAATGGGCCTTTTTCTCGAACTCTTAATATTTTGTTATCTTGATACATGCTTAAAAAAGCTTGGGCATCGATTAAATCTTTTACAGTAATAGTAATGGTGTAATCATTTAATGCAGTGAACGTTAATTGTCCCGATTTAATATTATGTTTTTGAAGTAATGTGATTAAGTCTAATCCTTTAAATGTGGGTTCACCTTTTGTCCAAGGTGTTAATGTGGTTAGTTCTTTATTTTGAACTTCTAATAACTGTGCAACATTATACTGATAATTTTGATTCTGGGTAATTAGCTCAAGGTTGTCACTTAAAACCTGCATGGAAAGTAATAAAGAGCTAATTAATAGGATGACTTTTTTCATTGGTTAGACTCACAATAAGAAGTTAAATAATTTGCAGTTGTATATCAGTCTAGAAGATTTTTTTTTGTTTGTGCTTTGGAATATGTAATTTCTTTGTAATGTTATTACAATGCTGTCGACAGACAAAATATAGGTTTATGTTTAACGTTGTTGTCACTAGAAAAATACAAAAATATAGGTCGGGTAATTAGATGGGAATTTAATATGTCTAAAAGGATAGTAGGACTGTTAGTTATCAAAAAATATTGCAAAAAAAGCAACTACCACCTCAATAAAGGTTTCTGTAATTGCTGATATATTCTAAAACAAAATAGTATTTAGAAAAGTGTTTGATGTTTTGAAATATTATTTAATATAATAATAAGATATTTACAGTTGGTTAATTTGACTCATCAATGACAAAACTTCTGTTTTATCTTGCTCATCTAATTGATCCTGCTCAATTGTGTTTAGTACCATTTGATTAAGCTCATCACTAAAGTTATCAGATTGATCTAATAAAGACACAATAGGTATGATGTAACTAATAATAAACAAATCTTGGTCTTCACAGGTTTGTTCTTTGTCTAATAAAAATTTTAATGCTAATTGTGCTGATGTCACTTAAAAATACCTCGTAATGAACAATAACCATCTGGGTGTTTGGCTAAATACTGTTGATGTTCGTTTTCTGCGTAATAATAAATTGGGTCAGTTTGAATTTCGGTGGTGATACTATCGTGGCCAATACTGCTTAATTTATCTGAAAACTCGGATTGAGATTTTAACACTAAAGGTAGTTGTTGTTCGTTACAAAATATCGCAGAACGATAAACTGTACCCGTATCATTACCTTGTCTCATTCCCTGACTGGGATCGTGATTATTCCAGAATATCGCCAATAAATCATTTATTGACACTATATTGGGATCAAATGTCACTTTTACGGTCTCCGTATGGCCAGTTTCACCCGTACAGGTTTGCTCGTATGTAGGAAATGCAGTAAAACCCCCAGCAAAACCAACCGATGTATTTGACACACCTGTTGTTTGCCAGAACAGGCGCTCGGCCCCCCAATAACAGCCCATTGCGAAGTAAATTGTCTCATGCCCCTCGGGTTGTGTTTTTAAAGTAATGTGAAAAATATCATGTGAGAATTGATCATTTTGATTTGCATTATTGTCAATTAACGCATTTTCACGTTTAATCATCTTAGTTTTGTCAAAAAATTGGTACATTTTCGGAAACTCTCCAATTATGGTCTATAGTTAAAAATAGTAAATTAAGAATTGATAATCAATATCTGTTATGGAGTTTAATTATGTTGGATCAACGTCGCTTTGAACGAATTAAATTTGATGCTAGTGCGCATTTTGAATTTAACGATCAATTTATTCAAGGCAAGTTACAGGATATCTCATTAAAAGGCGCCTTAGTTCGATTACCTAACTCCTATGATGGAATCTTAGATGGTAACTTAGGTGATTTAATTATTACATTAAATGATGAGACCACCCGGTTAACCTTTGGTGCTACTGTTGTATATCAGCATGGTTTAAATATTGGTTTTGAATGTTTTAATATGGACTTTAAAACCGCTGAGCATATTACTAAATTATTATCTGTAAATTTAGGGTCTGAGGATTTATTAGAACGAGAATTGGAAAAATTAATTGAAACAGCAAATATTCATTAAATCATGAACCAAAACTGAACGGTTTGGTATGCTTACTTTAGTTTTGTACTAAATGATTGTTAAACTGATAGTATATAATGATGAAGACTAAAGTTATGAAATTATTTACTATGAACTTGATATTAACAAAACTCTCAGTAATGAGCGTAATATGCATATGGCCTACTATTGTATTGGCTAACCATAATGAATCAAATAGTACGGTTTCCAATAAACCGACTCTGACTATTACTCATGACTCAAAACATACCTACACTTCAAATAATTCTAGCACTACAAATAACACTTATAATTCAAATACTTCAACAAGTTCGAATAATACTGTAACCGTTTCGCATTCAAATAGTCATTCACATCATTCGGGTCACCATACAGTGGGTGAGGATTTGTTTTATATTTTTTTAGAGGTATTTGATGAAGCCCTTTTCTTTGGTGGCATTTCAAGTATGGAGCGAGTAGATGGTAGTGATAACTTAGGTTTAAGACCCCGTGTGGATGGCGAATTATTATTACCATTTTTCAAATTTGATGTCAGCGCATTATCTGGTATGTCAGAAAATGGAATGGGCAGCGATATGAGTTTTGAAATGGGATATGGCCCTTGGGCAATGCATTATCGTAATACTAGCTTTTTAAACGACAACACATTTAGTAAAGTACAGAGTTTCAATAAATTTGAGTTTTTATATCGTATGTCATTTGGCTCTGATTTTGAGTTAGATTTGGGTTTGGGGTCATATCAGGTGGATGACCAAATGCAATTTGTTATGTCATTACCAATTAAAATGGCATTTACTCCGCATAATATAATAGAGTTCCGACCAAGCTGGTCACAAGATATTCAGGATTACGATTTGGCCTTTTACAGTGGAACAGAGTTCTATTCATTTAAAGTAGGTTATCGATACATTTCTCAATCACAACCATTTAGTGCAACTCCTATAAAAGCTTATAGTAATATCTACGCAGGATTTTCAGCCCACTATTGAAAATGGGTAACTGTAACTAGAAAAGTGAGACATCATGAAAGGATTATTACAGTTACTGACGTTGATATTATTTGTAAGTAGTTGTGCTTCAGGTTTTAAAAGCATAGATGAGTTAGTGGATAAATCTGACCATAAATTACAAACCATCCAAAAAGCAAAACCTTTCAGTTTTTTCCCTGTACAAGGTGAAATATCAAGTCACTTTGGTTACCGAAGTGATCCTAATACAAAACAACGTAAACTTCATAAAGGCTTAGATATTCGTGTGGCTATTGGTGCGAGCGTAATATCGCCCTCTGGTGGACAAGTTATGTTTGTTGGTAGAAAAACCGGATTTGGATTGGTGATTGAAGTGCTTCACGATAACCAAATTACAACACGTTATGCACATTTAGATAAAATTCTAGTTAAGCAACCACAACGTGTGGAGCAAGGACAGTTACTTGGTTTATCAGGTCAAACGGGAAACGCCACCGGACCACATGTGCATTATGAAATGCTTATAAAAGGCGAGCAGATTGATCCATTTGCTTATACGAATGAACAAGTTATTAGATATGCAAATGCTAAAAAGATGTAGGTTTTTAGCTTATGAGCGTAGATTAGATTAATTCAGCCCTTTGTCGATGTGTGTTTGATAATTAAAACTGTAATTAGGCTAAAACATAAGGTGACATTGAAATTAAATTTGATTGATCCATTTGAATCCGGCAGTACAGATATAAACACTGCTAAATTTAATAATGGCCAAGTATCCGTTAAAACGGTGACAACTCTAGTCATTTAAATTCAAAGTTTGAAATTGAAGTCCATTTAAAATATTAAATCTGTGAATAAAGTGCATACTGCGAACAGCATGCACAATGCTAAAAACACATGATTGTGTTTTGAACAAGGAGCTAACTAATTAGCTTTTTTTAGTGGGAACTGGTTTAGCGCCTGCAGGTGGAATTTGTCCACTAGTGCCCTTAACTACATATTCAACTGATCCGCCGGCTTTTAAAAAGGCAGCTGTTTGCTCTTCAATTGTGGCAGTAGTGACTGAATCTTTTGTTGGTTTCTTACTCATTATATTCTTCCAGTTTAGTGTTGGCTTATTCGCCCACTTCGATAATCTTTATTACCTAACAATGGGGATATCTTGTTACTGTGAGTAATGACACATATTGTTCATTATCACGAAAATAATTATTGGACTTAATTCGACACTTAGAAGCTATATCGACGACATTTGTCGATTTTGTAACTATTTGTTTGTTAAATTAATTAATTAATGGTCAAACTATACCCTCCGATACCAACCAAGTCCAATTTGTATCTGGTTTATGCATTATTAATTGTCAAATTTGTATTGAAAAATTTATTGTAATCACGTAAAGAAATACATTCAGTACTTGGCAGGGGTAAAACATTAATGGACGAATTTGGAATAAAAATCGATCAATCAAACGATTTCAATACAAGTAATTACACATTTATTTGAAATTAGCGTAATGATAAATATTTTAGTTAGTAAGTGCGCACCCAGTAATTATGGGTGTTTTCAGCATAGAATTAAAAATCGAACAAAAACAAAGTATCACTTAGGTCAAATAATTACTCAAATTGGATTGGTTTGATACTCTTTCGAAATATAGTTAATTTTGAAGAGATATTAAGGTTTAGCAGTGCTTCATTATTTGTTTTGTCATTTTTTGTAAAAAAGCACAGACAAGTTCCTGTTCTTAGACAAGCTCCTGCTCATAGACTAGTTTGTGCCCATAGACTCGCTTGTGCCCATAGACTCGCTTGTGCCCATAGACTCGCTTGTGCCCATATATAGTCGTATAACTAGTCGTAATTCAACAGAACACCCTGTCAGGTTTTATTAATTCACAGTCACTATTTGAGTGATACGATCTTGTTGACCTGATAAATCGGTCACAATCAATGTGATGTTATATTGCCCTACTATCGAAAAATTTCCCGTAAAAGAGGATGTATTACTACCTGTATCCACATCACCAATTAACCATTGAAAAGTGATTACATTACGATCATCTGTTGATTTAGATGCATCAAAAGTAACGGAAACACTGTTGTTGCCAGTTAATAAACCGTTGACTTGAATATTGGCAACTGGTGGCTGATCAATATTTTGAATAGAATCCGTTGCGGTCACAGTTATGATTTTTGTTGTTGTTAGCTGTTCTGAGTCCGTAACTGTTAATTCTACATTAAAAACACCCACTTTATTCAACGTATAATTGAAGTTTTCAGTGTTTGAAAGTTGAGTATTATCTAACATCCAGCTGTATGTCATGCCATCTTTATCGTCACTAGAATGGCTTGAAAATGAAATATTAAATGGTATTTCACCAGATATAACATCAGCGCTTAACTGAATAATAGGTGGTTGGTTCTTATCGGGAATAACAGCTATAACCTCCACAGTCACTTGGTCAACAGAAAAGTTACCTTTACTGTTTGTTACGGTTAATTCGAAATTGTAAGTACCTGCTGTTAAAAATGCGTCAAATACAGCAGAGGTAGATACAAGTTGAGAGTTTTGTGTCCAGCTATATGTCAGCTGATTCTCATCAGTGGAGTTAGATCCATCGAGTGTCACTTTAAAATGTGCATAACCTGAGGTAGCTGATGCAAAAGCCACGGCTTGTGGTTGCTTTTTTTCTAGGGCCTCAATGACATCTACTTTAATATTGGTTGTAGAAATATTACCCAAATCATCACTCACATTTAGTGTGATAATTTGATTTAGACCCACTTGGTCAAATACAAAGGTGTGACTAGATTGAGTAGATTCTATTGAACCATCATTAAACTGGTCCCAAGCAAAAAGTAAATTCTTAGCTTTTGGATCAATACTAGTTGATGCATCGATTGTCACCGAAAATGGTGCAATCCCTGTTAGAGTTGAAGGTGACGAAGTAAAGTTAATCAAGGGTGTTAAGTTAGTTTGATCAGTTTTGAGCTGTGTATCTAGGGTTGTTGCAGTAGGTTGTATTGTAGAAGGATTATCTAATGTAGCTGGGCGTTTATCACAGCCGCTTATGACAATAATAAATAAGATAATGCTGCTTAAACGAAATATACTCGGCCCAATGTTGTTATGTAAATACTGCATAGTTTTCTCTTTTGTTAAAACTACTTGTTAATAAGTTGGTTTTGTAAAAAGAGGATACATTAATATTTATTTGAGAGGGTAATATTTAATGTGTATATAGAAGATTGTTGATATTAATAAAGATCGAAGCCAAATTTTAGTTTTGGCAACTATTTTAAAAGCTTGGCTCCACTAGTTATAAAAAACAGTCAACTACCAAAAGTCGATTACCAGTTATTGCTGCTAACCACATAATTGCCCCCCTGATGTTTGGCTTTATAAACGGCCCGATCTGCCATATCAAATAATTGGTTAAACGATAGATTCTCCGAAAATTCCGGCTTGCTAGCCACACCTATACTGGCTGTAATACCATGTTTTTTATAATGCATTGCTTCAATTTGCTGTTTAATTAAGTGTGCTTTTTGCTCGGCGTCTTTAATATCACAATGTGACAGAATTAATATAAATTCATCACCACCGAATCGCACTGCAAAATCTTCCCCTGCGCAATTTTTAAGTAAAACCTTACTTATATCCACTAATACTTGATCACCATGTAAGTGACCATAGGATTCGTTTATTGACTTAAATTTATCTAAATCTACTAAAATAATACTTAGTGGCTGATTGTGACGATCAGATTCTTGTAAGCGATTTGGCATAATAGCTGACAAATAATGTCGGTTATACAGGTTAGTTAGAGGGTCGGTCATGGCTAATTTTTGGAGCTGCAAACCCTGTTCATAAACTCGATCAAATAATCGTTTAGTACGAATTAAATTTTCCATTCGAACAATTAATTCTTCGTAATTGATGGGTTTAATAATAAAGTCAGTAGCGCTTAATCTTAAGGATTCAATACCTCCGCTGTCTTTATTAAGCCCCGAAATAGCCAAAATAGGTAAGTTGTTTCTGGGGGGAGCTAAACTTCTAATATGCCGAATTAAATTAATGCCCGTCATATTCCCTTCTAATAAAATATCTGTAATCACAATATCGTAGTTGTGTTTACTTAATAACGTGACTGCCGCTTCTGCAGTCTGCGTGACGTCCACAAAGCAGTCGTGTTTCTTCAAAAAAAACATGGTCATTTGCGCAATAGACTCAGAATCCTCAACAACTAATACGTGAGGTTTTTTATTTTTTGGTTCGACATTAAAATTAGCAATTTTTTGTAAATATGGTTGAATCTCAATTAAGCGATCCCTTTGAATTACTTCAGTGATACCACCATGCAGAGCGCTGCGAATTAATAGCTTATCGATAATGCTGCTTAATAATAAAATAGGAGTGGTTTGAGCAATATTTAAACGGATGTATTCACACAGTTCAATGCCGTTAGCGTCGGGTAATTGAGAGGCGCATAATACCAATTCAAACATACCTTCAGCTTCAAGTTTTGTTTTAGCCTGTTGTGCATCTTTTACATAAACTGCGCATAACCCCAGTTCATTAATATGGGTTTCTAAAATTTCTCGGTACAACCGTGTTGGTTCAATCACTAAAATTGTGCAGTGGAAGGTTTGCATAGTTTGATTGTTAATTAGAGTATTAAATAACTATAGTTCTAATATTAGAACAACTATTGTTAAATAATCCTTTTTTAAGGATGTTTTATTGAATGTAATAGTATGTATCTAGGGCGAAAGATTCATCATAAATAGTGACGGAAATATCAATATTCGTGTCATTTATTTAGCTTTTTATAGACCAACTCAATCAATATAAGCTGGCAATCAGTGATGTGATTTGATTAATAACCATACGTTTAGTAGTAGGGTGAGTACACTCGATTTTTATCGCGCTATTAAACTCTTGTAGAAAAATTCTACTCATAGTATCTGCAAAACCTTTAGTGTTAATTTCAATATTCGCTTCATAATTACGATACAAACTTCTATGATCTAAGTTTGTTGAACCTAACATTGTTAAATTATCCACAATAAATATTTTACTATGGTCAAACGCACCCGTTGAAGCAGCACAGGGTACACCATGATCCGTTAACTCATTTAAAACAAGCTGATGTGCGTTATCCACTAACATTGAGTCAGACTTAATTGGAATCAATACTTTTACATCTACCCCTGTTTTATGAGCGTTAATAATACTAGTGCGTAAAATGTCACTGGGAATCATATATGGCATCCAAATATATAAACGTTGTTGTGCACTATAAAATAGGCAGTTTAGATAATCACAATACTGATAATTTAACGCCAGTGGATCTGAATAAATAATACGAGACGCACAATGAATCTGTTCGATACTGTTTTTTGATTTTTTGTTGTCTATTAAAATTGTTTCATTGGTTGCACATTGATATAAGTCAGCAAACACCAATTCTAATTGTGCCACTACTGAACCTGTAAATAATAGTGAAAGATTACGTGCAAACCCTTTTGCGTCATGTTTAATTTCATCACGTATATTGTGTGAACCAATTAATGCAGTTTGTCGATCAATAATGGCAATTTTTGAATGTAAACGTTTTTCAACATACAATAGTGACTGTAAAAGTGACTGACGAAAAATAGCCGTTTTAAATGGGAAGTTAAGATACTCTTTACGGCTTTTAGAGCCAAATAAGAAACCACTGCCTATTCTGTCTACCAAAAGGTAGATCTCAACACCACGTTCATATGCTTCGTATAATCGGGTTAATAAAACTTCTTTGGCATCCCCGCTTAAAATATAGGTGCATATCCAAATGCTTTTTTCAGCCTGTTCAACTTGTTCGATTAATTGAGTTAAAAATTCATCATCACGTAAAATGACAGATTCCTCTAGGTTGGCATAGGCTAAAAATCCGTTATTAACACCCACGCGTTCAATTATATTCTGAGGTTTTGTTAAATAATCGTTGTGTGCATAATGTTCTTTTATGTGTGCACTGTGCTGACGAGTTTTATCTTTACGGCGAATAACCATCGTTAAGAATACAATTGAACCGATATACGGCACTGCCCAAATGGCTAGTAACCAACCAATACTAGTTTCACGAAGGTATGGTTTTTTTAATAGAATAAAACTAGTAAAAACAGATAAACATAAAGTTAATAACCAGAAAATCATACAAGACACTCAGATAAATATATTAATACAACTCTAGCATTATGCGCATATCAGCACATAGTAATTGTTGAGTTAATGTTCGTTTAAATAACTTAATAAATCATTAATCTACTTTTTATACTTAAATCACACACACAAAACCAAATTTATCTAACACCATAAAAATTATGCCTGTAAATTTATAACAAATTTCAATTTTAGTTGGATATCCTTAGTCTACACTGAATTAAACCATCTATTAATAAGTGTTTTTTCAGTTATGAATCCATCAACATTTCCTGATTTGGGGCGGCTACATTGGTATCATTGGTTGATATTATCGTTATCATTAGTGCTTACCTTTACAGCGTGGTTTATTACCCATAAACAAGCACAGGAAAAATATGAGCGTGCTTTTTCACTGCAAGTTGAACGTTCATTAGACTTGATTAATGATCGTATGCAAAAATATGAAGATGCTCTTTGGGCCGGTGTTGCTACCATCCAGGTATTAGATGGGCAAATTAACCGAGAACAATGGCGTACTTATTACCAGAATTTAGATATTGATAAAAAATACCCAGGAATTAGTGGAGTGGGTGTGATTCATTATGTGACACCACTAAAATTAAACACCTATCTAGATTTTCAAAAACAATTAATGCCCGATTATCAAATTCATCCTAAACACGATAAAAATGTATTTTGGCCAATTTCTTATATTGAACCGCAACAGAAAAATTTAAAAGCGGTCGGCTTAGATATGGCCCACGAAAACAATCGCTATAGCGCCGCTAAAAAATCGATGTTATTGGCTAAAGCTCAAATTACAGGGCCGATAGTGTTAGTGCAAGATGCAGGCAAAACATCTGGTTTTTTATTTTATGTGCCTTTTTATAAAAATAATCTAAAAAGCAGTAAACAAGAAATAGAAGACAATTTTTTAGGATTAGTCTACGCACCGTTTATTGTTAATAAATTAATGCAAGGCACATTAGATGAAACCAATAGGCATGTAGGAATAAAAATCAGTGATGAAGGTGCTGTAATATATGATGAAAATATTAACAGTAATCAATATTACGATGTTTCAGCTGACCAAGAGTTTGTAGTGACACAACAAATGTATGGAAGGCAGTGGACGTATCATTTTAGAAGTAACTTATTAGGTCGAGCGTTTGATGGTAAAAATCATCCACTTATTATTCTAATAGGTGGCATTATTATTGATTCATTATTATTATTATTGTTTTTGGTATTAGCTAATTCAAATAAAAAATCGATACAATACGCAGAGAAAGTGACCAAAGATTTAGAAATTAATAATAAACACTTAGAACATAAAATAATTGAAAATGAACAATTAGCGTTAGAATCTAAAAAAGCAACACAAGCAAAATCATACTTCTTATCCACAATGAGTCATGAGTTACGTACCCCTTTAAATGCAGTGGTGGGATTCATTAATATGTGTTTAAAAACCGAATTAAAAAGCAATCAAAAGTTGATATTAAATAATGCTAGTCTTGCATCAAAAACATTAGTGACGTTGATTAATCAAACATTAGATTTTTCAAAAATAGAGTTTGGAAATTTGGAAATAGAACAGTTAGATTTTGATCTAATTGAATCACTTGATAAAATACTGTCCATATTTTCATTTCAAGCCAAACAAAAAGACATCGATTTTTCAATTAATATTGAGCCTTCTTTTCCTAAAACACTAATAGGAGACTCATTACGTATTGAACAAATTTTAATTAATTTATGCGGAAACTCTTTTAAATTTACTAGCGAAGGTGAAGTAAGTATTAATATTAGTTTTGAAATTTTAAATGATAAACAAATTAAACTTTTTCTAAAAGTAAAAGACACCGGTATTGGAGTTGAAAAAGAAAAATTAAGTTTGCTCTTTGACTCATTTAAACAAGTTGATAATTCCACTACACGTTTATATGGAGGCACAGGATTGGGATTAACAATTAGTAAACAGTTATCAAATTTAATGCAGGGTGATATTCATGTAACCAGTAAAGTGGCCAGAGGCAGTCAGTTTAGTGTGGAAATTATAGTAGGTGTAAATGACCTTGATAACGTATATTCAAAAGCAGAGTTACATAAACACTTTTCATTCCATACTATTATCCCTAGTGGGGATGAATTTGCGTTAGTTGAAGAAAAAGACAAAACACTATTAAGTGGATTAAAAATATTATTAGTTGAAGATACCGAGTTTAATCAAATAATTGCACAAGCCATGTTAGAAGAATATGGTGCGTTAGTTATTATTGCTAATCATGGGCAAGAAGCGTTAGATATTTTAAGTGAAATAAAAGATTTTAATGTTATTTTAATGGATATTCAAATGCCAATAATGGATGGTTATGAGGCCACTAAAAATATATTGGCTGATAACAGCTTAAAACACATTCCAATTGTCGCTATGACAGCAAATGCGATATTGGCAGATATTAATAATTGTTTATCTAAGGGGATGAGTGCGCATATTGGCAAACCAATTGATGAGGACGATTTAGTTCAAAAAATATTAGGCAGTATTAAAAATAAATCGGTTTAATATTTTATTCAATGTTTTGAAAATATTACACTCACATTGTCGCTGTTTAAGTTTTTCTATTAGTTAACTGTTTAGTATTTTTCTGTTTTCTGTTTTCTGTTTTCTGTTTTCTGTTTTCTGTTTTCTGTTTTGGGCACTAAACCCCAGTTAATCATATTCTCATTGGTTTGTGACATTCGAATTACATAATTTTGATCACCTTGTATTAGCATCTCTGCAATTAAAATTCGTTGTGAGTTAAATATTTAGATGTTTTTACTATTTTAAACAGGCCGGTACTATATCCAAATCAATCATGTCTTTAATAGTTTGAGCTTTACGAATCACATAATCTTGATCACCTTGCACCAGGATCTCTGCAATTACGGGTCGCGAGTTATAGCTATTTGAGGCCACAGCACAATAAGCCCCAGTGGTGTGAATCACAATTAACTCGTTTTGTCCGACTACTTCCATGGTTCTATCTAAAGCAAAATAATCGCCAGTTTCACAAACTGGGCCCACCACATCAACTGATTCAAACACTTCTTTTTTCGTGGCTGCTGTTATTTTATGGGTGGCGTCATAAAGTGTAGGTCGAATTAGATCGTTCATACCTGCATCCACTATTAAGAAGGTTTTATTTGATTGTTCTTTTTTATAGATGACTTTGCTTATTAACACACCCGCGTTAGCGGTGATAAAGCGGCCAGGTTCAAATATAATTTGGCAAGCAAAGTCGGGTGCGTGACGATTAATCACCTGAGCATATTGGGTTAATAACTGTGCTTCAGTAGGTTGATCTTCTTCATATTGAACCGCTAATCCACCTCCAAAATCAACATGTTCGATATTGATGTTTAATGTTTTTAACTCAAAATATAAGGTTTTGATTTTTTGAATGGCTTGATCAAAACTGGTTACATCGGATATTTGGCTGCCAATGTGCATATCAATCCCCGTCACATTGATATATTCAAGTGAGTTTGCTTGTTGATAAAGCTCAATCGCTTGTTCGATATCGATACCAAATTTGTCGCCTTTTTTACCTGTGCTTATTTTTTTATGGGTTCTTGCATCCACATTCGGATTGATACGAAATGATATGTTTGCCGTTATTTTTAAGTTTTTAGCTACATTTGCCAGCACAATCAACTCAGGTTCACTCTCAACATTAAAACATAATATATTTTGTTCTAATGCAAATGCCATTTCTAATTCAGTTTTGGCTACACCAGAAAATACAATTTTTTGAGCAGGAATATTGGCAGCTAACGCACGTTTAATTTCACCCATCGAAACGACATCGGCGCCAGCACCTTGCCCGGCTAATAAAGACAATACCGCTTGATTGGAATTCACTTTTACAGCAAAACAGACCAGCGTATTTAGATGCGAAAACGTATCGGCAAATAATCGAAATTGTGTTTGAATTTTACCGGCGCTGTAACAATAAAAAGGCGTAGGATGGCGCTGAGCTAAATCTAAAACGGATAATTGTTCAATGTGTTGTACTGAGTTTTTGTATTCGAAAAATGACATAAGGTTATCTAATAATAAACATGGAAGTGTGTATAGATTAGATTGCCTAGATGCCACAAACTATTAGACAAACTGACATAATGAACGCTAATATTAGACAAAATGTCGTATTGTTATGACATTATGTAACTATCGTTAAGCAATTAGTCAAAGAGGTCACTGCATAAGTGAGATGAATATGGATTTAGATCAAAGAGATCAAGCGCTGATTAGTTTGTTAAAAGCAAACAGCCGTACACCGATTATTGAATTAGCCAAACAATTGGCTGTATCGCGCAGCACAGTACAAAACCGCATTGAAACCTTACAACGACGAGGTATTATTAAAAAATTCACCATTGAGTTTGATCAAGATTACGAACGTAAATTATTAAAAGCGCAGATGTTGGTGAATTTAACTGCGGGCGTTTCTAGACAAGTGATCAAACAATTACAACAATATCCACAAATTACGTCGATTATGTCGGTAAGTGGAGTTTATGATTTGATTGTCGAGTTAACTGTAGAGGCCAGTTCACAACTAGATCAACTGGTGGATGATATCCGTGAAACTAAGGGCATTGAAAAGACTGTAACTTGTGTGGTTTTGTCTAAGTATTAAAGTTCGTATTTAGTTACTGGTTTGAAGCCTGAGGTTTGAAATTGAAATTGAAATTGAGTTTGAGTTGAGGTTTTGTAGTCAACGGCTGACCACTCAGTAACTAACCGTTAAACACAAATTGATTTGTTTAGCTGGCAATACCCGCTAAACGATAAGGGAACTGACTGCCCATGCCAATGGATAACGCCTTTTTAAGGCTACGTTGTAGTAGTCGATGACTATCACCCACCGCTTCACAGATTTCTGCACCATGTGCCATATAACCCGCAATAGCGGCTGACAACACCCCACCTGCACCTTGAAACTCTTGATCTAAACGAGGCGTTGTGAAGTCTTTTAAGCAACCATTATTAGAATGTAATTGGTTGTGGATTGTTTTGTCTGAGCGAGTGAATCGATTGGTTAGTACGTATTCGCATTCGCTTTCTAAAATTAGGTTAATTGCCATTTCTTCGTTTTCAGCAAAAGGAATAATCGATTTAAGTTCCGACGGATTTAATATCGCAATAGTGGTTAATGGTAAAATCAAATTGGTATAGGCATCGGCTAATTCACCTTGATCATCAACACTGGTAGGGTCAAATACCACGGGTATATGTCTGTAATCCATTAAAATTGAATGCACCGCTTCAATATTTTCAATGCTATTTAAGTCGGCAATTTTGATGACACAAACAGGCATATCTTCTAATACTGCACGTGCTTGCGCCACTAATGTGCTTGCTGGAATGCTGTGTTGCCATTTTACTTCACGTGAGTCTTTTGCAAATACACCGGTTAAGGCGCTGGTACAGTGAATACCCAAAGAACCGAGTGTTTCAATATCGCATTGTAGAGCCGAAATACCGCTTGGGTCGTGGGATGTAAAGGTTAAAACAACTGGAAGTTGATTCATTAAAATGCTCGCAAGTTGATAAAGGAATGTAACTACAAGTGGTAATAGGCACACATTAAAAATAGCACACAGTGGCCAGTTGTCTAAAAATCGACGGTCAATTTACGACTTATTTAACCTTGCTAGAAACAGGCCAGTATCCTATGCTTGCGCGATATATTTTTAATTGTTTGCAGGAGAATGTTTTTGGGTCGTTTATATATAGTCTCTGCGCCATCGGGTGCTGGTAAAAGTAGTTTGTTGAATGCGTTGATTGAGCAAGTGCCCGACGTCAAAATTTCTGTTTCAACTACCACAAGAGCCAAACGTGCTGGTGAAGAAGAGGGATTACATTACCATTTTGAAACTGTAAAGCAGTTTGAAGTCAAAATTAAACAAGACGAGTTTTACGAATACGCCAAGGTGTTCGACAACTATTACGGCACCTCTAAAACATGGGTTGCACAGCAGTTAGAGTCTGGTGTCGATGTTATTTTAGAGATCGATTGGCAAGGCGCGCAGCAAATGCGTCAAATACGTGATGACATTATTACGATATTTATTGTACCGCCATCGATTGAAGCATTACATAATCGATTAGTGGGGCGTGGACAAGATTCTGACGAAATTATAGCCAAACGTATGAGTGAAGCAACAAGTGAAATTTCGCATTATGATGAATACGATTATGTGGTGATTAATGACGAATTTGATCATGCTGTGAATATGATTAAATCGATTTTTCAAGCAAACCGTTTAACCTTAGAAGCTCAGCAAAAAAACAATAAAGTATTGTTTGATGATTTGTTAAAGTAAAAAAGCGTTGAGGTAAGAAACAAGGCTAACCATGTTTCAAACCTCAAACCTCAAATTTTACGTCATTTCATTGCCTGTTAATGCACTCGTTTAATATGGATTACTACTCGGCGATCCAACTCTCTTTTTTGTTGAATACTTAATTCTAAATCTGTCGTTTTTGGGCGAGAATCCGCAAATCCCGAGGCAACTAATTGATCTGCCGCTATGTTTTGTGACAAAAATGCTTTGACGATATTAGTGGCACGCGACGCACTTAATTCCCAGTTTGAATCAAACTTCTCATTATGAATAGGTATATCGTCTGTGTGCCCTTCTACCCATATTTCATAATGCTCTTTAATGTACGGCTGTAATGATCTAGCTAACGACTCAATAACATCTAACGCATCACCAGATAACGTTGCTTGCCCGGACGGATACAACAACACATTGTTTAATTCGATACTGACACCGTCTTTATTAATTTCTACTTCGGTTAAATCGGTCACACCATTTAATTCAAACGCATTTTCAACCATCGTTTTGATGTCTTTTAAGGGGGTGTCTACTGGGCTTTTGGTGACACTTTGCGACAATCCTTCTTTTAGCTCTTCCATCTTGCCTTCGTTTACTTCTGAAATAGTTAATAACATCACAAAAAAGGCGAGCAATAATGTAATAACGTCAGCAAAAGTGAGTAACCAAACATCACCTTGATCAGGCATACGTGGGCGACGGCGCATGGCACTGGGGCGACTAGTTTGTTGTAAGCCTTTATTTTTCATCTGTATTATTAATCTTTGTTATTACTTAATTGGAAATAAGCTTTGGGACGAAGTAATGCATTAATGTGATCTTGAATTGCAATCGAGTCGCGTTTTTGCAATACACAAATGATGCCTTCTAAAATCACTTGGTGTCTAAAATATTCGCCTTCCACTTTATTAAACAAATGAGTTGAACAAGGTTTAAATACTAGCTGTCCTAATAACACTCCGTATAAAGTGGTAATAAGCGCGAGCGCCAAACCTTTACCTAATGCTGAGATATCACCACCCATTGTATCGAGCATAATAATCAAACCAATGATGGTGCCCACCATTCCAAAACCCGGCGCAAAATTCGCCATGGTTTGTAAAATTTTTGCGGGATGGGCTTTTCGGGTGAAGTCGGCTTCAATTCTTGCCGAAATTAAATAACGACACTCTTCAATTGAATAACCGGTTTGAATCATTTCAAAACAATAAGTTAAAAATTTATCTTTTTTATCTTTTGCAGACAAAACCTCTAACCAACTGCCTAATCCTTTTTTACGATAAATCTTACTCCATTCAATAATTTTTTTAACGTCTTTGTTTAATACTCGATTAGAATCTTTGTCATCACTTAATGTTTTAGCCATACAAGCAATGGCTTTAAATACGTCCCATAAATTATATGAAATTATAGTAGCTGCAAAGGTTCCGCCTAATACAAGTAATAAACTTGAAGGACTTAAAAACATTGAATAAGAATCGGTGCTGGTGGTAATGGCGTACATAAATAATAGTGACGCACCAATAAAGCCAAAAAGTGTACTAATTAACGGCATGGATATCCCTTTTTAACAATGAATAAATTATTCTAATGTGGCTAAATCTTGCATGTTAATTTTTCCAAGCGTTATTAACGAACGAATATGTTTAACTATTTGTTTACGTGCCGACTCGATCATTTCTGAGGTAGGTTTGCTATCACTAAATTCAATTTCGTCTTTTACAGCTTGTTTTAATTTACTGGGCATTGAATCAAAACAGTGCTGCAATAATGTTTCGTCAACATCCATTAATGCATAAGCCAATTGTTTACGATCCAAATCAATTAACGCATCTTTTAATGTGGTAGTGGGGGTGCGTTTGATGTCATCAAAAGTGAAATATATTTGGCGAATACGATAATACATTTCGGGAGATTGGTTTTTAAGTTGTTGTAAAAATTGATGTTCATTGGCGTTTTTCATATTGTCTAATAAATCAATCATTAAACTGGTGCCATCAGTATTTAGGTTTTCAAAACTAGGCACAGTTAATGAATGTTTAGCTAAACGTTGTGCCACGTCTTTAAAAGTAGCAATCGGGAACTCACTAAACTGACCAATTTCAAAAGCGACTTGGCCTTGTTGTTCGGGAGTTAATTTATGAATAATATCAGCGGCTCTATTTGCGGGTAATTGACTTAAAACCAGCGCCTTAATTCTGGGTTCTTCTTCTTGTAATAAATAAATAAGTTGATTGTTGTTTAAGCGTTTTAAAAATTGAAAAGGTGCTAAGGTTTGTGATTGTGTTTGGCGCTCATTATGCTTGGTGAGTATTAAATGCAGGGCACTTAATTCTTGTATAATACTTTCGTCTTCTAATTGATTGTCGTCTAAATATTGTGAGATTGTCACCAGTTGTGCTTGCGAAATACTTGGGAATAACCCTCTAAATAACGATCCGCCTAATACAAAATAAGCGCAGGCTAACATTGCTTGATTGTCTTGTTCACTTAATAATTCATCTACGCGCAAACTGGTGCGCTCGGGGTGTGATAGCCCAGAGCTTATTATTTCTTGTTTTAACAGTTTTATTTTTTCAGAATAGGTTGAAACATCATTAGGTTTTTTATGAGTATCACTGTAGTTAGAAGGTGATTCATGCTGATTAGAAAATAAAGCTGTGGTTTGTTTTGTGGTATTTTGACTGCGTTTAATTAATAAAGCTAATATCATAAAGAATATACAAAAAACCAATATAAGAATCCAAGTTAAGGGTTGGTCCCAAGCAAGTGCAGAGTCTTCTGTTGTTGGTATAGTTGTCAATGGTTGTGTCGCATCTTTAATTTTTTGTTCGGTCACTGCAATTTCGTCATCAAAATTAATAGTGGGTTCAAAACTTTCTTTAACAAACTCAGTAGGAAATACACTTATTTTATCACCACGAAACGGATTAATATTCAGTTTGTCTTCAATTAAAAATTTAACAAAATTTAATTGGTCGTTATCAATGTTTTCATCAATGACTAAGGTGACCAAAATGTTATCAATTTTAGTTTGTTCGGAAACCAATAAAGATGGGAGTGGTGTCGCTTGATTATTAACTTCTGGTTTTCTATTTTTAAAATCATCGACGGTTTTATTTAATAAAATTAATGCTTCTGAATCAGGTATATCAACTTTTTCAGGTAATGAAAAAGGCAATCCAGGTAAAGTTATTTCATTAACTTTAGGTTGTGCATTTTCTAATAATTTAATCACTTCGGCAAGCGAGGTAATAGTATTACTAAAGTCTTCAGCTGTATTTTGTATTTGTTGAGTACGAGTGGACTGCGTAACTAAAATAGGTGAAAGCGCGACATCTATATTAACAATAAAACGATTATGCCCCAAATAAGCAGCCACATCACGCGCCACACGATGCTCTAATTGACCAACAATATCGAGCTGTTGTATTTCATTAGCAAAACTTTGATTGCAAAAAAAACTGACAATACAAATTATAAATCGATTGATCCACTTCATATTATTGCCCTACCAAATATTTTAGACTCAGTTCAACAGACTTGAGTTTAGGGTTTAGCTCTAGGGCTTTTTCCCAAGCTAATTTAGCGGCTGATTTATTACCTAATTTATATAAAATAGAACCTTTAATTGCATAAGACAGCGCTTGAGTATTATCGCGTTTAATTGCATTTTCTATATCAGATAATGCCCCAATATAGTTGTCTTCATAAAATTGTGTTTGTGCGGATACCAAATAATCATTAGCACTAGGACCTTGTTCTAATACAGGAGTCACTGTTTTTTCATTATTTAATTGTGTTTGAGTTTTTTGAATTTCGGGTGTTAAATCGTCTATTACATCCGATTGGATTATATCATCAGATTCATTTGATGTAATCTGTGTTGATTCATTATTATCTTGACGTTCAAGTTGTTTACTTGCCGAGGATTGCTCAGGTAAGTCCATTGTAAAATTTACATTTTCATCACCAGTATCAAGCGTTAAATTAATTTCATAACCTGGGCCTTCTTGTTTTATTGCCAAAACACCAAAATCATCTTTTGTTCTTTTAGCTGTACTGGGTTCAGATGCAAACGAAGGTAATGTATTTGAAAAATCATCAGGTACTTTTGAGAATGATTCATCCTTTTTATTAGACGAAGAGCATGAATGCAGACTAAAAATAATAATACTTAAATAGATAATGTGTTTAATATTCAAAGTCGATACCCCAACATAATTTCGTAAGTGGCGCCGCCAAAAGTGGACTGTGTAGTATAGTCATCCAAAGCATTCCATGTGATTGTGTTCTCGGGAGTGTACAAGACACCTAAACTAATAATGCCATTTTTCGCAAATGGGAATTCCAATCCATATTTAAAAATTAATGCTTGGTGTTGATTATATAAACTTTGTGCTACTTCAATATAAGTACTAGTGGGAATGTATTTTTGCAAAGCCGGAAAATCCAAACTTAAGCGACCCGTAACAGATCCACCCATAAACGGTATGGCTTCTCTTGAGGTGACATTAGCAAATATTTCAATGCCTAATCCATAATTTAAATGTGGGTAAAATGTAGACGCTTCACGACGACGAAAACCAAATACGGTTACTTGGCTGATATTTAAAGTAGGTAATGTATCGGATGTGCGCTCCAATTTAAAACCGATACTGCTTAAGTACACTTCCCATTGAGTAGTTTTAAAATCTTTTGCAACATCTTCTTCCGTGGTTTTTTTAGCGTATTGATGTGTCCATAAAACTTGGTTGTCTTGTGCTCGAATCAAACGCATATCGATACGATAGCGATTTTCAATCACCTGAGCACTCCATACAAAAAATGCATCTACCGCAATGGTTTTAGCTAATTTTCGAAGCTGTTGATTACTCTCAATGGCCTTTTCGATTTTGACTTGTTCTTCATTTAAAATTACATTTATTTGATTACACTCAACACAGGCCGTCACTGCAAAACGTTTAGTATTTAAAAGTTCGGCCAAAATCTGACCTTCGATCATCGTTTTGGTTTGTTTGCTTAGTGTTTTGGATAATTTGTCGTTGCTGTTATATAACGCCACACGTTTAATGCTAGGGGGTAACTCATATAAGTCATGAAAAATTAATGATTTTGGATCTTGCATTAAATTAATAAAACCAGAATGCACAACCATATTTATTGGCGCAGGTGGGGTTTGTGCGAACATGTAAAACGGTGAAATCGCAATAAACAGAGCAAAACATAACGTTTTGAATGGCTTGACAACTTGCAACATAATTTATCCAAAATACTAATAAAAATTTCAGTTAATTACAGAATAGAACAAAGGGTAAAGATTGCATGAGAAATAAAGCATAAATTATTTAAATATAAGAAGTGACATTTTATTGTCTAAGAGTTTAGAGAAAACGACAATAAATATTAAAGGAAAACCAAGGGCTATGTTTTAAATTGTTGTTGCAGCTAAAACTGCCAATGTGTATTTGATGGGTTAGATGTAGATCCTACTGGACTTTTTATCAGTTTTTTATCATCTTTTTTGGCACATCATACTGAAGGTTAAATATTGTTTGAATTCAAGTGGTTATATCTACAACTATAACTACAGCAACACAATTTTAAAACATAGCCGTATTATTATGGGTAATATTTATTTAGATTTGAATTATTGAATTATTGAATTATTGAATTAGTAATATTTAAATCACTTAACCCCGTGATAGTTAAACGCTATCTGTATTTACAAAAAAACCAATATCACTCGTTTAATATCGGTTTTAGGTTATTGTTTTAATCAACATGAAATAAAACTTAAAATGGCGCAGGGCGAAAATTAGTTAAATCAAGCATAACCACAATCACTTCATTGTCACCTAGTTGGGTCACCATAAAAAAATCCAGATTGTTAAAAATATCACGATTTTTATGTAATCCTTGGGGTGTATGGATCCACATAAGTAAACTAATATTCATTATTAACGTTAACCAAAAAACAATACGAAATTTTACTTTTTTGGTTTTATGGCGTAATCGTAACTGAGCGATAATCGCACCGGGCCAACCAAATAAAAGCGCACTAAGATGTAAGGTGTTTTCGGACACTCGCCAAGTATCATTTTTAGCTGCTTTTTTATCTTTTGCGTATAAATAATACGATATTAAACTGGCTACAAAATATATCAATGTGATCAATAATGGGGTGTAACCAAGATAATATGAGCTGGTTAATATTAATAATAATATCCAGATTAGGCTGTGTTGAATTTTCAATTTTTTTCCTTTAACTTTCTCAAACGTCGCATGCTAAATTCGAATAAAACAAAGTAGCAAACAATTGATTTAATTAAGTATTCTATATTATTAAAATAATATTAATTTTGTCCCAATAAAATCGGGCCCATGAATCCATTTGGTAGGTATTACAGGCGTCGGATCCCCGACGAGAAGATGTCGAGGATGACGGGACAAATGATCGATCTTAGTTATAGGAAATCAGATCCAATAGCTGTAAAACGAAAATCATAAAAGACAACAAGCTAATAACCACCGCTGTGTTATTCAAAAAATTAAAGAGGGTGAGAACTTGTTCTTTTGTATTTTGTTATGCAAAAAAATCAAGCTTTTCAGCCGCAGGTTACAGGCCAACAGTTAAATTCAAAGTGCGCGATACCCTGCGCCATAAACCGATCCAATCAATTCATGCTCAGGATCAAGTTCGTTAATCTTTTTACGTAATTTCTTAATATGGCTGTCAATTGTTCGATCCGAAACTACTCGGCCATCATCGTAGATATTATTCATTAACGCATTACGCGAGAATATTTTGCCCCGACGGTTGGTTAATGTCGCTAATAATTTAAACTCCACCGCTGATAATTCTACTTTTTTATTACCATAGAGCACACTTAATTCGTCTTCGTTTAATGTCAGTTTTGTTTGCTGGTCTGGCACTTGATTGTGTAATGTTCTTTTTAATACATTTTTGGCACGCGCAACAACTTCTCTTGGGCTATACGGTTTGCAGATGTAATCGTCAGCACCTAATTCTAAGCCAATTAATCGATCTATTTCATCTACTTTAGCGGTAGTGATAATAAATGGGGTCTGTCTGAATTCTTTGCATAATGTTAAGCCGTCTTTACCGGGTAACATTAAATCTAGAATGATTAAATCCACTTTGTTTGAGTTTAACCATGGTAATACGTCGTCGCCATGTTCTATTAAATGCACCCAATATCGATTTGCTTCAAAATAGTCTTTTAATATATGACCCAATGTTGTTTCGTCTTCAACAATTAATATACGTGGTTCAGCCATGTTTCATTTCCTTCAAAAATTCAATTGTGATATTCACTGCGCCTAAATGACTTTGAGTGGCGCTAATTTTACCTTGATGGGCACTGACTATATTTTTGCAAATCGATAAACCTAAACCACTGCCCCCCGTGCTTCGGTTACGTGAATTTTCAGCGCGATAGAGTCGCTCAAATAAACGCTCTAGTTGTTCGTCTGTTACACCAGGCCCACTGTCTTGCCAGTTGATTATAATTAACTCGTTT
>JALJPK010000039.1:0-29243 GCA_022968985.1 Pseudomonadales bacterium
AAAGAAAATGAACTATAAAAAACTATATAAGTTAACTTTATCCCAGATGTTTGTAATATTAAGTATTAATGTTTCCGCTAAAACAACATTATATTACCCATTAATAGATAATTTATTTGAAACCGATAAAACAGGTATTTATGACCAAGTAGTGAATGAAGCCATTAAACGTTCTAATTTAGAATTTAATGAAGTGCGTGAACCATTTGCAAGAGCGCTGGGGTCTTTTGCAGCAGACATCGATAGTTGTATGAGCATTGGTAACAAAGAAACCGCCATGATTTATTTAGGTATTGAAGCGATTGACCCAGGGTTTGGCTATTATGAAACTAAATTTATGGTTGCTACATTAAAAACAAAACCAGTAATTTCTGATTTAAAATCCTTAGCAGGTAAAAAAGTAGGGCATTTAATAGGGGACGATCCCAGTGAGTTAGGTTTAGCTGATTTAGGTATAAAATTCGAAGCCGTACCATCCCATGAGTCTAATTATAAAAAACTATCAATTAATCGCATAGATGCGATTTTAGGTGCTGATACAGATATGGTTGCATTTTTAAAAGAAATTCATTATGACACTAACGCAATTATATTCAAAAGCGCTGAAAATATAGTTTGCCATGCAAACGCTCAGCTAGAAGACACAGTTAATAAATTTGCTATTGCGATTCAATCTATGATTGATGATGGAACTTTAGAAAAAATGCTTAAAGCCTTTGATAATTAAAAAATACATGAAAAACTAGATAGTGTTTTAATAAGTATGGGGAGTGTTAGTGAAAGTATTCCCCGTCTTATGTTATTACGCCATTTCTATCGGAAAAAGTACTTGGTTATAATTTAGTACGGAATCAATATAGTTGTAAAATAAAATTGCTTATTAAACGTTTGATGAAGTGGCTATTTCAGTTGTCAGTTTTTATTTTTTTATTAACATAGGATTTTATAATTTGAAAAACTGTAACAATAATATATAAAATGCTGCCTATAAAAATTGCATATAA
This sequence comes from Pseudomonadales bacterium, assembly GCA_022968985.1. Lineage (GTDB taxonomy): Bacteria > Pseudomonadota > Gammaproteobacteria > Pseudomonadales > Natronospirillaceae > Marinicellulosiphila. The sequence goes on from JALJPK010000039.1 coordinate 1,005, forward strand.
GTATTTTAAATATCCCCAAACACAAGCTTCTGAATGATTATCTGTTGCCTTACATTCTAAATAAACCTCAATGATCACGTAAACTAATGGTAAAAAAGATAATAAATATAATTTCCAGTTCTTTTGCCATATTAGAAATAGAACGGGTGTGATAAAAAGTAATATTAATATAATCATAAATGATTCCCAGCCCTGTAAAATGTAAAATACCCTAAATAAACGAGGATAATAGTTACTTATAATTTTTCTTACAAACGATAGCAGCCAACGTTTAGCTTTTTGACTTGATTTTACTTGTTATGTTAGTTATCTAGTCGAGAAATTCCGCCACCAGACTAATATTAAAGATATAAACATATTTGCACAAATTAAAATTAAAATTAATGAGTCATATTTATGCTGACTTTTAATTATTCGATCTACAATTTTTGTTTGTCCGGTTGTAAAGTCGTAAATAAAATCAACAGAAACAGTATCGATAAAAGTGTGTACGAATAAGTAGTAAATACTAAATAGAGATAATAAAAGAATCAATACAGTAAGTAATGTTTTAATTTTAACTGACATACATAATCCTAATAACGCAAAATTAGCGGCGAATAACAGTAACTCCACTTCGCGCGCGTAGCGGGTAATTTTATGGCTGTATTAATACAGCGGTTTATTAATCTTTTTGGTTAATACGGTAACAATATTCGTATCCATGTTGATATCCAAATTTTTTATAAAGTTTTATCGCAGCTTGATTTTCTGCCACCACTTGTAAATAAGAAAACGATGCACCATTTTCTACTGCCCAGCGCAGCATACCGTCTAACAGTTTAGTCGCATAACCTTTATTCCTAGCGCTTTTTTTAGTGGCAATATCAAATAAACCAAAATAATCGTCACTGATTACACCTAGACCACAGGCAACTTCCACCTCGTCAACTTTTAGGACAACCATTAGCACTTTATCTTTAATGCGTTTTAACATTTCAAGGTGAGTAGTTTGCTTATCAATATTAATTTCATTGATTCTGCAATAAGACAACATCCATTCAATTCTGTTTTTTTCTGTAATATTCGTATCATTAAAATCTGAATTCACTAGGGATCTACAAAGGATTAACGATCGACCTATAGACTTATAACCTCTATCCTCTAAATAGTTATCTAACTTTTTATTGTTGCTAAATGAAGGCAGGCGAAAAATACAAGGTAGATTTTTAGCCTTAAAATATTTTTCGTACTGATCTACCAAAAATTCAAAATTGTTCTTTTGTTGTTTGATTACGTTGGCTGAATTGGCTCTTTTTGTATAACCATTTGAGAAACGTAATACAATGCCGTTGTTTTCTGATTCTTCTAAAGCTGGCCATGATCTAAATCCAGATTTTTCAATTTTATTAAAATTCAATTTTTTCTCGTATAATTTGAGGTTAACGGCTTACTAAGCGGATAAAAATAGTTGCTTAAAATCGCGCAGCGATAACCAACAGTTTTTATTTCGTTTAAGCAACTTGTTAGACGATGATCTCAGTGATAATTTTAGTTTTTACTGAATTCGCTAAAAAGCATTGTTCATGAGATTGATGATGCATTTTCTTAAGTTGCTCCATTGTGGGCTGTCTTTCACCAGAAAATTTCACATTAGGTTTAAGTGTGATTTGAGTCATTTCAATATTACCAGCCTCGACTTTTTCCATAAGACCCACTGCATTGTCTAAATATGAATCAACAACATAACGTCTTTTAGCTGCGATTCCTAAAAAGAACAGCATGTGGCAGCTTGATAGTGATGCAATGAAAGCCTCTTCAGGATCCACGTTAGCTTCAACTGAGTATGGTAAAGGAACAATATGCGGTGAAGATGATGCTTGAACGGTTACACCACCATCAAAACTCCATTCGTGTCCTCGGCTGTATTTATTATCAATATATATTTCATCATTGGCTCTAGTCCAATTAACTTTTGCATAATATTCTGACATTAAAACTCCATTTGTGTAATCGTCTAGCGCCTGCCATCAACCGTGGAGTTTATTGATGGGTGTTAGGCTAGAATTCGCGAAGCGAATAGCCTAAAAACCAGCAATAAACGGAGTCGGATTACATGGCCTTATTATGAGATTTCAGGCTATGAACAATAAATGACCAGGCATTCTCATTGAATACACATTGATACTCATAAGTTATAACAATTAGAAAACCATCGATCTTTTCTAGCGTGAAAATAATATAAATATTAAGCCAAAAATCACAGCCATCACGCCAGCAGAAACTCCTATAGATATAGATATAGGCTTTAACCAACCTTTCTTTTGATATTTTCCATCAAAATTAGTTTTTAGATAATTTGTTTGTTTCTTTTGTGAGAGAAAGTACCAAGTACAAATATAGATCAAACCTACAATTGTAAAAATAACCGAAATAATTGCCATTATAATACTGATATATATCCAAACTTTTGATTTATTGGCTTGCTCTACTTCACCCAAAGCCTTCCAATTTTTGTAGACAAGTATAGAACCGAATATAGGTGTAAATATAAGGCTCCAAGCACCAGCTGCATCAGGATTCCATAGGCGAGCATTTGTTTGTTTTGTTATATTTAGTTCTGCTTCTGGAGGATTATATACATTTTTACTCATAAATTTTCTCTATTTAATTACTAATATAAAATAACTACACTGTTATATTTTTTAGCTTAGTTATTCTATTTGTCACAAAGTTTAACACTGAAATTTTTAAGCAAATAGATAAGTTTTAATTATTTAGTTGTATTGCTTAATTTAAGATACTGACCACTCATAGCGCCGCGATAAGCGGTCAGATAAATGCTTGGCTAAAATTGTTGTGAGTACGAACAGCAGCCATGTGTTTGGTGTCCGTCTTAATTGCCTTAGTTATACGATTTTTTTAGCCAAGGCCGATTGAAATATTTTTTCGTATTTATTTACTTTTTCTAAATTATCAATTTGGGTGGCGACTTTTTTTAATCGTCTCCAAAATCCTGATTTTGATGCGTATTTAATTCCTAACAATTCTAGAATTATCATTGATTCTAAAATATCAGATTCGCGTAAGTCAGTTTGATAACTTTCTAATGACTTTGATTCAAATTTATATAAGTTAGGATTATCTAGAAACTCTGAAGCTTGCAATAACATAACTTCAGCACATTTCCATTTTTTTGCAATTATACCGTCGTACATTAATTAGCCCTAAGCGTATAACACCCCGCATAAACTACAGAGCTTGTGGGGGGCGCTCTTGGTTTTATAGCAAAAATCGATCAACAGGTTGAGTCAGTTTAGTACGTTTGTTATCCCTTACAATCCATCAAAAATGCTACCAATAGCTTCCCCTACAAATTCTAGTACACCACCATCATCAGTTGAACAGGTTGAATTGTCACCAGAAGAAGACCCAATTTCAATAATGGATAACAGATCAATTTGATCATACCATTTACTATCTTCCTTTTTATTATCATGTTCTTGTTTTTCAATAATAACTTCTTCACCTGGATCTAGCCAAACACATTTACAGCTTGGACAGATATCGATAACAATCTTTTTATATGTAAACTCGCGCATTTTAAGGGAGCAAGAAGGGCAATATAGTTCAGATGTTTTTAATGACATCAAATTATTATGTTTAAGATTTCTTACTGATGGAATATTTTTAATATCAACTAGAACCCCTAAACACGATACACAATCATTTGTTCCTACTTCAGTTACATCAATGTTTAATGAACTATCATCTCTTGGACATCTTAATTCAAAATTATTCATAAATTTTCCATTGAATATTGCTATTAGCTTGTATCTAACTAAAAGAAAAGCGATTTAGAAATACACTATAAATAAGAACTGGGCTTGTACAATAGGATTAAATTGCGGCTTCGCGCAACCTATCCTTATTTATTAGCCCTTTTTTCCAAATATTGTTTCAATACCTTTGAAGGATACTTGAACTTCCAATGGTAGTAAATTTTCTTTAACATTAAGACCTAAGTCATCTTTAACTTCGGCTATATTCTTTTTTAATAAATTTAAGAGGTTTACATTTACAGACCAATCTTTTTTATTACCAAATAAAGTAATTGCGTGACCTGAATTAATTAGAAATCCGTCTAAGACTTTTCCACTCAATGTTTTAAATTTTGCTTTCCTATATTCAAACATGAAAGAACCAATATCAGTTGTATTAGGAACAGGAAACCAATACTCGTCTGACCATCCAATAATTTTTAGTTGTGAGGTCACATCTGTTCGGTCATATCCGAGATTCACAAGTGTATCTATATCGCTAGGTTCATAATATTGTGCCCAGGTCAAAGACTTATCGAATACATATCTATTAATTTCTGAAACGTGTAATAATTTTATTTTCATATTATGGGGCTAACGCCGCGATATTCGGTCAGATAAATGTTGGCTATAATTGTTGTAAGGCAGAACAGCAGTCAAATGATAGGTGTCCGATTTAATTGCCTTTATTATACGATTTACCGCTTAAATAACCATGATATTTTACTGCTTAATTTTACATTTTCAGATGTGCAGCTTTGTGAAATACAAAATGCAGCATACCAACCTGAAGGTAATTCAATGTAATGGGCCCACCCATATTCTGTAAAAATTGAATTGTCAGTAACTTTTTTTAATTCAGATAATGTCATACCAATATAAACACCTTCACTTGTCTTAAAGCCCGTGTCATATGTTGAAATATACTTAATTACATCCTCATCACTAATGACACCTATAGTAAATTGATTATTCAAATATTCATAATCGTAGGAATTTACAAACTGAGAAGGAGAGATTAATATTTTATCATACTCACTTTCAATTGCAGAATCGGGTAACTTTTTATTCAATTCTAAGTCAATCGATATTGCATTTTGAGACAATAAAAGTAAGAGTAATATTACATTGATTCGTTTCATACTTAATCCGTATAACACCGCAATAATCGGTCAGATAAATGTTGGCTATAATTGTTGTGAGGCACGAACAGCAGCCAAGTGTTTGGTGTCCGTCTTAATCGCTTTTGTTATACATTATTGCTTATTAACTTCAATTGTCGCAGCCTTACTACAATTGTAACTATGACAAGCAATAATCCATTCAGGCTCATCATCATTAACAAATATAAAGAAGTTATAAACTGTTTTTGTGCTACTCATAACATCATGCTGATAAACCTCTTTATATTTAAAATTACTTTCTGATAACATTTGATTTAATCCATCTAATTGATTGGGCTGTATAATTAAGCTCTTAGCTTGCTTAAAATAATATTTATGAGGTTCATATATATTTAATTCTAAAGTAGTATATTTTGGCGGATATGGTGAGTAAGCATTAAACGAAAATGATTTATTTGTGTTTCCAACATTCCACGTATATCCATCTTGTGAAGTTATTAAATGTGATTTTTTGATAGTATCACATGTTATTTTAAGCCATTTATTATATGGTTTTTTGAATTCAAGCATTGCATCATTTGGTGCATTGTCGCATGTGTCCTCCTTAGAAAATGCTGGTAATGATAAAATGATTATTAAAATTGATATTATTATTTTCATGATAAACCTTATTTATAGTGTATAACGCCTGCCATCAACCGTGGAGCTTAATGTTGGGTTTTGGGCTAAAATTTGCGCAGCAAATAGCCCAAAAACCAGCATTAAGCGGAGTCGGATTGCATGGCCTTGTTATGAGATTTTAGGCTAGGAACAACAAACCTGAAGACCAGGACACTGCAAAACCAATGATGCTCACAACGATTAATTTAATTTGAAGATGAGTTTACCACTGAGATTTAAATGCAGAAAGTAATGTTTGAATATATTGCTGAATTATAAAATTCGGGCTTAAAATTGTATAATTTTGGTTGATGTGGAACCACAATGTTTTATGAGTTTAGTTGAGCCGGCTGAATGAATTTATTACGGCTACAATAATTAAGATTGCTCTGATAACGTAATGATAAATAACTGTCCGAAATCCTGTGCGTTCGCTCTATTACCACAGTGATATTTAGAATACTGATACTCACCCTCTCATAACGCCTGCCATCAACCGTGTAGCTCATTGATGGGTTTTGGGCTAAAATACGCGAAGCGGATAGCCCAAAAACCAGCAATGAGCGGAGTCGGATTGCATGGCCTTGTTAGCCATTTACACTGAGTGACTCAGCTTTATTGTAGAAATCTTGGAATAATTCTTCTCTATCAGGGAACTTAGATTTTCCCTCATCAAATACCTGCATAGCTTTAATGTATTGACCCATTATCAGCAAACATTCTCCAATTGAAAAAAATGCAGATAAACCATCTGGATTTACCCTTAGAGACTCCTTAAAATCATCGATTGCATTTTTATACTCACCGATATCCATATAAGTAAATCCACGATTATCAATTGCTTCATAAAATAAAGGAAATAAATCAATCGCTTTGGAATATAAAACAATAGCATCTTTATGATTTCCAATTTCACCTGCAGTTATCGCATTCTTATAATTTAAATTTGCCTCTGATACTAGCTCATTAATATCTAAATTCGAAACTTCTGCATATCTTTGGAAATCAGTTAACTTAAGGTATTCCACGAATCCGACTAACTCACTTTTTTTCGGTACTGAATTGCCAATTAAGTTCCATCCTGAAGAAAAGCTGGCAGCATCAATCGGAGAATGATAGGCAAAAACTTCAAGGGCTTCAATTTTATTCCATTCTGGCTTTAGGTCGGTTGGGTTATATGTAAGGCAATGTGCTGTATATGTTCCATCAGGCCACTTATCGATTTCTAGTATTTTTACTATATTCCAATCACCATTATCTTGTTGATGAGAAATAACATCCCCTTTTTTCAGAACCAACTTATTATTCAATGGTTCCGCTCCACATATACTCGTTAAAACAATGAGGCTAATAAAAGCTATCAATTTAGTTCGAAAATAATTATTCATAGTATTCCTTTTTGGGCTAACGCCGCAATAAGCGGCAAATAATACTTGGCTATAATCTACCGTGAGGAACGAACACCAGCCAAGTGTTAGGTGTCCGTCTTAATTGCCTTTGTTATATTTCAGACTACTAAACTGTAAATAAAATAAATACGACTTAGCAATAACAAATATAATAATGCTACAAATCCTCTTCTTAAAACAATCAATATTTTTTTTGGGCGAAGTGTCATATCCGGGATATAGGTGAAATATAAGTAGCTCACTCTTACTATTGAAGCTACGAGGCCGATAATGATAATTGATCCTAGAATATTTGGAATTACACTTGTCTTTCCTGAGAAAAGATTGGCATAAATTAATACGAAACCCCACCCAATAATAACTGCCCCAAATACCCAGAAAATAAAGGAGGTTAATAACTTTTCAATTTTATGCAATTTCAACCTCGAAATATAACGCTCTAATAAACCGCGCAAAACGCGGAGCCTTTTTTGTGTATACTTCGCGAAGCGAAACACAAAGAAGGCGGAGTGTTTCACGTCGGTTTTAATTAGTTTTGTTATACGACTTTATATTAAAGCCACTTAGCTTCATATGCTAAAAAATCTTCAAAACTCCCCTGCATAACTACAAGTGGATGTTTTATATCAATTTCTGGTTTCATACACCAAGTCAAATGTACAACTGAATATGAATCATTTTCATCAATATGCTTACACAAAACATCATCAGTTGCATCGTCTCGGTGAGCTACTATTTCAATTTTTTTTGAATAAAGTTTATGACCTGTGATTAGTTCAATTTTAAGTTCATTACCTAATCGTTTTTTATCTTCATTGTCAGCCGAAAACCAGCCTTCTGGCAAAATCATAAATTACCCAGTTTGTTCGTATAACGCTCTAATAAACCGCGCAAAAACGCGGAGCCTTCTTTGTGTATACTTCGCGAAGCGAAACACAAAGAAGGAGGAGTGTTTTGCGTCGGTTTTAATTAGCTTTGTTATGTGAATTTTGTCGGTATCCCAACCTCTTTAAATTCATCACTAGTTAAATTCAACTCTAGAGCAACCCAATGTAATTGTTTCCAGTATTGGATTTCATTATTAAATTTTTCACAAAACTTTCCTAAATCTACTAATTTATGCAATGCAAGTAATAACTCACCGACATATCTAAATTGATTAAAGCTTGCTAATGAAAATAGGATTTCATTTGCTTTCTCAGGATTGGTTTCACCTGTAACAATTATACAGTTAGAAATTAAACTGCACGCAAAATCTAATCCTTCTTCAACTGAATTCGTTGATATTGTAAGCACGATAACCTCTTGGCACATAACGCCGCAATAAGCGGTCAGATAAATGTTGGCTATAATTGTTGTGAGGAACGAACAGCAGCCAACGTTTAGCTGTCCGACTTAATTGCCTTTGTTAGGTTGTACTCCCACTTTATTATCATTTTTATGTTTTTTCATATCAATACGATAGCCCTTAAATCCGACAAACCAACTTCCTACCAATGGGATGATTCCAAATATAAGTGCTACAAAAAAATTTTCAAATGGTAGTGGTACGAAAAGGGTAAGAAATGAGCCATATGTAAAAAAAAGACCAAACCCTAGGTTTGAAATTGTACCAGTTATTATATTGGTACCGGCCCATTTCGATCTAATTTTTTTTATGAATATCGAACAAAAAGAATATAACCCTGCAAATAAAACAGCTAAACTTATGACATATTCGGATCCTACATCTACCATAAATACCTACTTTTCGTAAGGAAACCTAACATTGTATTAGACGTAAACTATCTTTATTTCGCATAATTCAATAGTCTTCGTCGGTTTGTTTGAGTGCCAGACTATACCTAGCTTCAATTGATTTTTAAATATATATAATTACTATTTATTTGAGGGTAATGCCGACTCAATCCTTTCTATCTGAGGGTTATGATACAACTTCAAAGAATCATTCTTTGTTATCAAGCAAAATGCCGATTTAATCTGTATTTTATCAGTCGGTCTATTTTCTACTGTTCATGTTTGAGTCTTGTTATTTAAGTGATTTTTCAAGATGATAATCTATTTATTGCCGAAGTTATTGCTAAATTAGAGTTTGTTGATTTTAGCTAATGTTAAATACCGAATCGCTCGGTATTTATGTGTCGGTCTATTTCATTTTGTTATTTTCCGTATTTATTCAGGATTTACTATTTTTACACCCTAAACTGTACGTACATACAGTGGAATAATAAAGGTAAATAAATGAAAAGATCCCCGTTTTTAGAAAGTATTTATCGAGATATGATTCAAAAAGGTTACGCGAAACGTACTGTTGAAGCTTATATTTATTGGATTAAGTATTTTATTAATTTCCATAAGCAACAACACCCATCTCAATTGCATAATTATGAAGTGAAGGTGTTCTTAAGTTTTCTGGCAAATGAGAAAAACGTGACAACTAATACTCAAAAATGTGCATTAAATGCACTTGTGTATATGTACCGAAATACTTTAAAAATACCATTATCAGCAGATATAGGATTTCAAAAATCTTTTACTCCTAGAAAGCTACCAATTGTATTGTCAGTTGATGAAGTTCGATTATTACTTTCTCAAATTCCAGTAAAGTATAAATTACCCGTAAAGTTACTGTATGGCAGTGGGTTACGATTAATGGAAGTATTACGTTTAAGAATTCAAGATATCGATTTTAACTATTCGTCCATAAGAATATGGAATGCAAAAGGAGGAAAACATCGTCAAGTGACGTTAGCGCCAGAGTTATTTGATGAGCTAAAATTACAGATTCAATTAATGCAAAATTATTTTGAGCAGGATTTAAATAATAAAGTGTTTGCAGGGGTATTTTTACCTTCAGCCTTATCGATAAAATTGCCTAACGCATCAAAAGAATTTGGCTGGCAATTTTTATTTGGTGCGGATCATTTGAGCGGGGAACCAGCTACAGGCTTGATACGTCGGCATCATATTCATGAGTCTGGTCTACAAAAAACAATTAAAGCGACCGCTAAAAAATGTGAACTCAACAAAGCGGTAACACCTCACACATTACGCCATAGTTTTGCCACGCATTTATTAGCTTCAGGTGCTGATATTCGAACTGTTCAGGAGCAACTTGGTCACAGTGATGTGAAAACCACTCAAATTTACACCCATGTTTTAAAACAAGGTGCTAATTGTGTTCGTAGTCCGTTTTCTAATCTATGAAATAGTAAAGAACAACATTCATAAGGCACAGATTTAATATAATTCACTTAATATTAGTTGGGCACACACAGGTATTTAACTCGTAACAGCATTAAACAAGACACTGATTAATTCAGTTCGCTTCTTAATGTTAATTGGTTATTCACCCCTTTTACCGGTCACAGCATAACGCTCGATAAAGTTTAAACCTGCCATATGTGCAAACATTATTAGTAAACGTAAACGAGACAGTACACCCAACAAACAAACCAATATTCGAATAAATGGCGAATGGCACTAAGCTAAGAGACACCCCCAAATTGAAAAACATTCAAAGTTTGTTTTACATCTTACTAATTGAGAGAGAAAGTATTTATATTCAAATAAAATCATTATATAGAGATAAAACACAGCAGTTTATTTGGTGCTTGTTGGATTTAACTTAGTATCACCACCTTATTTCTGCAGAAACAAAAAAGGCGCTTAGGTTTTACCCTAGCGCCTTTTTTCTTTCTATTTTGTTATCAATTTATCTTCTATTGCCTAGACACTCTAAATTCTTTGACATCCATCACTTTGGCATTCTTAATTCTGATTGGATTAATATCTAACCCACCTCTTCGCACATATTTAGCACATACAATTAAACTTGATGGGTTAAACAAACGGTTAATGTCACAGAATATTTGCTCCACACAATGTTCATGAAACTCTCCGTGCTGACGATAAGAAATTATATATTTAAGCAAACTGGCTTTATCCAGTTGTGGCCCATCCATTTGAATGAACACACTGCCCCAATCAGGTTGACCTGTAACAGGACAGTTTGATTTTAATAGGTGTGAAACGATTTGCTGATTTAATACATGGGATTGTTCATCTGCCATTAACAGATCGGAATCGACTTCGTATTGATTCACATCAATGTCTATTTCATCTATGCATTCGAAGTTTTTAAATGAAGTCGCTGATTTAATTTCGCCTACTTTAAAAAACTCAACACTCACTTCACCGTTTGCGCATTTTGATAAATCGGTTTTTATTGTATCTATCACTTGTTGTTCATCATCAATTTTACTTTGATTAAATGAATTCAAATATAATTTAAATGACTTGGACTCAACTATGTTTTCATTTTGACAATCAAACGTGAATATAGCCTGCCTAATAATGGGTTTACCTTTTGTGTTTAACCACGAAATTTCATAACCATTCCAAACATCCACACCATTTAGTGGGTCTGTTATTGTTAATTTATCACGATTTTCGCTACGCGATATCCCAAAAAGTAGGCTCGCATCGTAACTGTCTTTATAAACCACTTCTTTACCAAGTGGGGATAACTGCGCCGAATCACTCATTGCTTAATTCCTGTGCCTTTGTTTAATAAATACAAACAAACTGTGTATAAAATAACTGCAAACATACCTAACATTGCAAAAGAAAACCATATATTCACATCTGACACCCCTAAAATACCATAACGAAATGCATTAACCATATATAAAACAGGGTTAAACTGCGACACAACTTGCCAAAAAGGTGGCAACATTGAGATGGAATAAAACACACCACCCAAATAAGTTAATGGGGTTAATACAAACGTTGGAATAATTGAAATATCATCAAAGCTATTTGCTAACATCGCGTTAATAAAACCAGCCATTGAAAACACGATAGCCGTTAACATCGAGACAGCCAAAATCACAAAAATATTATGAATCTGTAATTTAGTAAAAAACATCGACAATATAGTAACAATGACACCTACTGCCATTCCTCGGCTAGCTCCTCCGATAACATAACCACTCAATATAATTTGATTTGATACGGGCGCTACAAGTAACTCTTCAATATTACGTTGGAACTTAGTGGAATAAAAACTCGCCGCTACGTTGCCATAAGAATTGGTAATAATCGCCATCATAATTAAACCCGGCACAATAAACGCCATGTAATCAAAACCACCCATTTCGCCAATACGTGAACCTATTAAATTACCAAAAATAATAAAATACAAAACCATTGTGATGGCCGGTGGTAATAATGTTTGCATCCAAATTCGTGTGTACCGGCGAATTTCTTTTTTAACAATGGTTAGAAACGCGATCCAATTAATTTGATTCATTATTTTTTCTCCCCTTTCGTTTGAGACAAGCTAACAAATAACTCTTCTAAACGGTTGGTTTTTGGTCGTACACTTTGCACCTGTATATTGTGCGTTAAAAAGAATTGCATCACTTCATTTAGTGAATGGCCTTTTTTAATTTCAACTTCAAGTTGATTGCCTTGAGTTAGTGTCATGTTATCTAACAAATCCAGCTCTTTTACGTTTTGCTCTAGATCAAATACAAAAGTCGATTTATCTAAACGACTTAATAATTCACGCATCGAAGTATCAACTATGATTTCACCTTGTTTGATGATTGCGATGTTTTTACAAAGGTTTTCTGCTTCTTCTAAATAATGTGTGGTTAAAATGATCGTTTTACCCTGTTCATTTAACTCGCTTAATAATTCCCACATGGTACGGCGAATTTCAATGTCTACGCCGGCTGTTGGTTCATCCAAAATCAATAATTCAGGTTCGTGTACTAATGCACGTGCAATCATCAAACGTCGTTTCATACCACCTGATAAAAATCGAGCTTGTTTATCTCGTTTATCCCACAACTCTAATTTCTTTAAATACTTTTCAGTATTAGCGGCAGCAACCGCTTTTGGTAATCCATAATAACCCGCTTGTTGCATAATGATGTCATGCACTTTTTCAAACGTACTAAAATTAAATTCTTGAGGTACAACCCCTATTTTACGTTTTACTTCATCACGATGTTTATTTAGGTTTTTACCAAATACACTCACTTCACCACTTGTGATATTCACCAGTGAAGACACGATACCTAAAGTAGTGGATTTACCCGCACCATTAGCACCAAGTAAGGCAAAAAAATCGCCATTTTTTACTTTTAGATTAATGCCTTTTAACGCAACAAAACCATCATTATAGACTTTTTTTAAGTCTTTTATTTCTAATGCAAATTCGTTCATTTAATTTCTCTTAATGATAATCTTAATCTTACATAGGATTTTGTGGCTTCTATTGTGCCCACATCTTTTTTCTGTTGTTCTGAAATATACCAACGGTGTTCTAATATTTCATGAAACACTTCGGCATCATCTAAATGATCACGTAATTCAACAGCAATCATATCTAAACTGGTTTGATAAATATCGATTAACCAACGCCTTGCAGCCGAACCAATATTAACGGGCTGTTTTTTCATGCCTGATAAATATGGCTGATATCGATAAATATCTTGTAACAAGCGTTTAGCTTGGTTTTCACCTACCAATAAACCCGTGAGCTTTTGTAGTTTTTTCCGATTAAATCCGGGTTCAACATTCACAGGTCTAACAAATAATCTTGTGCCACGCACTAACGTATCAATTTCTAACTCACCAATATCATAACCTTGAGTATTAATTCGTTCGATAAATTGATCTATTTTATATTGTTCATTGGCACCAATTTCTATTGGGTCAGTTAACTGCCCCCAGAAATAATGATATTTAGACACCAACGAATCAGCAAGGTCAACTGGGTCCGCGTCATTTGGTAATCCGCAATGCGCTTCTAAATCCATTAAATCGCCAGCAATATTTAAGTGTGCTAACTCTAAATCGTATTCTCGTTGGCCTTTTGATAATTTTTTATGAAATTCACCGGTTTCAGCATCCACCAAAAAAGCGGTTAATAAACCCGCATCTCGTTTAAATAATGCGTTTGAGAACGAACAATCGCCCCAATAAAAACCAACCAAATGCACACGTACTAATAACTGAGCCAATGAATCTAACATCTGCTCTAAACGAGTGTAATTAATACCACGCTCTATAATAACTCGGTATGGCAATGAGCCATCTAAAAACTTAGTGATCAATAACCCTCGATCAAACATGTCTTTTATTTTCGGGCTGTCTTGTGTGTATTCGTTGGATGCTTCTTCCACCGCTTCGTCGCGTTTTTCAACTAAACCGACTGAATTAACCACAGGCAAACCTAACGCTTCTAGTTTGTGTAAATTCGCTAATTCTTTTTTTGCAACATGAGTACGTAATTCTTTTAATACATATATATTATCTTCGTATTGTATAAACTTAACAACGTTGCGGTGAATACCACAGGGGACATCCACAAAACAACGATCAGGCCAATCATTTAGATGCCTTGACCACGGATAACCCAAGTTAGCCAAGGATGAAGAAGGTGAATATATTCGGATTTTCATAAGTTTTATTTTTCTGGGCAGAGTTGCCGTAAACAATTACAATAATTAACACTAATAAATATAGTGGGTATTTTCATAGTTAATAAGGGCGATAATTCATAATGAAAGCTTTATCTTTAATGGCTTTAGTAATTTCTTGTATCTTTTTCATACCCCAACCCTTTTGGTGGCTAGAGTTATTAACCCATTTTGTTGTGCCGCTTTGGATTGGCGCGTTACTTTTATTGGTTTGGCATAGTTTTAAAAAGCAAAAAACGGCGTTACTACTCTCGTTTATTGCACTGTTGTTAACGTCTTTGCAATTGATACCTTTCACACCAATTAAACCAAAACTAAGCCTGGTAAATTTCACTGTATACAATGCCAATGTTCTCACTAGTAATTTATCTCATGATCTCATTTTAAAACAGATTCTTTTACAGTCACCTGATGTGATTACCCTTCAAGAATTCTCAACTGTTTTACAACAAAGTTTAATGCCGTTAGATTTCTTATATCCCTACCAGGTATTAGTGCCTCGAAATGATAATTTTGGTATAGCGCTTTATTCTAAATGGCCAATAACCGAACAAAACATACTTAAGTTTGAACCACTTAAATTACCGACTATTGATGTATTAATCCAAACTGCCCCTCCTGTTCGTATTATTACGACTCATCCTATCCCACCCATGAATAAAACCATGTTTAATGCTCGAAACCAACACATGTTGGAACTTGCACAACACATTCAATTACAAACAAGTTTAGTTATATTAACGGGTGACTTTAACAATACCTCTTTTACTAATTCTTTTAAGGGTTTTTTAAAGCAGTCACAATTAACACAGACCAGAAAATACCATGGTATAAAAGGCACTTGGCCAAGCGCTTTTAATAACATTGGGTTATCGATTCCGATTGATCATATTTTATTAAGCCCTCAAATCAATCAATTTGAATTAAACGTATTACCTACTATTGGCTCTGACCACCTGCCTTTATTTTTAAAAGCCTATCTGCCCTAAAAACAGTATTTATTAACGGTAAAGGTTGTGAGCCTAAACAAGCATAGGTAAAATGGTCTTTTTTGAATTTTGGAAACGTTTATGAGCATCGGTAGCTGGGAACCCACCCAAAGTATTAGCTTAAATCAAGCAGATTTAGAACTGTTATTGACATTAACAGATGAACAAATTCTAGATATTCAAAATCAATTCGATTCTGCTTTTTTTGCTCGTATCAAACCATTAATGAAACAAAAAATGGTATTTTGGAAAGAACAAGTAGACAAACTTAATGATGCTCAACTGACTCAATTAATGAAAGTATTCACTTTATTAGAAAATAACGTTGAAGATTTTGCATGCTCAGATTTATCGCCAGTTATTTGGATTGGTAAAATATTAAAATCTCGTAAAGCGTTTCCGCAAAAAGTGGTCATTGATTGGATCAAAGCAAATACGGATAATAAATTTCTACCCCACGGTAGTTTGTTTTAATTCTTTAGGAATTTAAAAATGGCAAACCAAGAAAACAAAGGTTTTAAGCGCCTAATAAACGCGGTTAAATTCTCTAAACAAGGATTACGCGCAGCCTATACACATGAAGAAGCGTTTCGCATGGAAACCGTGATATTTTTTATCTCAATTCCCGCTTCCATTTTTTTATGCAGCAGCTTATGGCAAATGGCCATCATCTGGTTTGCTGGGCTTTTCTTATTAATAGTTGAGTTATTAAACAGCGCCATTGAAGCGGTTGTAGACAGAATAGGATTAGAACAACACGAATTATCAGGCCGCGCAAAAGACATAGGCTCTGCTGCAGTGAGCCTGGCTTCTGTGGCTTATGCTGTATTGTGGACTGTGGTTTTGTATGAGTATTTTTTCTAATTAGATTTCTATAGATTAAGAATTAAAGTCATTCATTTGAATGGCTTTTTTGTATCTGGCTATTTATTACTGCACATTATTTATTTGGCTATGTTTTAAATTGTTGTTGCTGCTTAATACTGCCTAAGTGGATTTGATACCACTATTCCGACCTAATCATCGGTTTTCGAATGACATATAGCTAATGACAATAATTGTTTGAATTCAACTAGTTACGAGTACAGCAACACAAATTTAAAACATAGCATATTTATTACTTCACACTCTATTTAATAAGCCCCACTTTTAGATCTTTTGCGTGATAAATAACTTCATCATTTAACAATACAAACCCATCAGCAATCCCCATTACCATTGGTTTTTTGAATATTCGTTTGATATGGATCTGATATTGAATTGATTTAGCATCAGGGTAAATTTGGCCAGTAAACTTAACACAACCCACACCTAGCGCCCTGCCCTTTCCAGCTAAACCACTGTGACCTAAAAACACCCCCAATAGTTGCCACAAAGCATCCAAACCTAAACACCCGGGCATAACAGGGTCATCTCTAATATTTGTTTATTTGAATAATTCATTTTTTAACTCGTTTTTATATTTCGAACTATTCTGTCAAAACGATAATGCTATTAATTGTAAAAAACGGACATTTTTAAATTTAGCTGAATTGCTTTAGAAGTGCACTTGGAGGACAGGATAAAAAACGCTTAAAAGCATGAATCTGATGGGACTGATCGAAATAACCATGGGTACTTTCAAGCTGATTTCGATATTTAAACAGCGTTTTAACACTGTTTTGAAGTTTAATAATTTGGGTGAAGGTCTTTGTATTTACACCAATATTTTGCATAAATTGACGATTAATTTGCCTAGGACTTAATTGAATGGTTTGAGCGATAGTATTAATCTTTAAATCACCATTAGTTTTAATAATCTCATTTAAAACCCATTCAAATTTTATATTCGTTTTATTATTAAGCCGACTTATAAACCAGCTTTCACACAAACCAACCGACTGCTTGAAGTTTCTTGCCTCAAAGCACATCGATAAAATATCAATAAAAGCAGAATCAGGAATAAACAAGTTTGAGACCTGTTGATCACAGATTTCCTGCATATTTACATTAAACAAACGATTTAATCCACCTGGGTAAAATCGAATACCAAAATATTTACCTGCCTGCATCAAAGGTAATGTATTGGTTTTTGTTTGAACCCCAGCAATAAATAACGATGAATCCGATATAAACAGATTAATCATGCCATCAGGAATAACAGGGTAAATGGTAGGTGACTCTATTTGTATTTCAATAAAGGCATAAATTACATTCGACAATGCTTTTGACGCAAAAATTTGTTTGCACTTGATACCAAGTTTGTTTAAACCAGATTGGGTTAATGTTGGCTGGAAACTATGATAATCATTTAACATTTTTTTTGATTCCTAAAACAAAGATAACGATTAAGCAGGAATGGTAGCTGTTCAGATTACGCTGAAATTTGTGTAGGACAAGGCAAAAAATGTGAATTTACACGTGTAAATGATCATTTTTTAACGCCGTAATGTGCGAATTTCATCGTAAGCTGGATAGTTACATACAAAAAAGCCATTCAAAGGAATGGCTATTTATATTTATTTAATCGTTTTAATTAAAACGGAATATCATCATCAAAATCATCAAAACCTGTGCTTTTAGCAGGTTGTGGAGCAGTTGGTTGTGGCGAAGCTTGTGGTGGTGTTTGTTTTGGCGCTGCTTGTGCTGGTGCTTGTTGCGGCGCACGTTGTGGTTGCTGTTGCGCAGGAGGCGGTTGGTTATAATTTTGTTGTGGCGCAGCTTGTTGAGGAGCTTGCTGATATCCACCTTGAGCCGCCTGTTGTGGCTGTTGTTGCGGCGCTTGAGCAGGTTGCTGATAACCACTTTGTGGTGCTTGCTGCTGTGGTGCTTGAGCAGGTTGCTGATATCCACCTTGTTGTGTTTGCTGGCCTTGTTGAGCTTGACCAGTTTGAGCACCTTGTCCGCCTCCCATAAATTGCATTTCATTACAAATTATATCGGTACTCCAACGATCATTACCGTTTTGATCCTGCCACTTACGTGTTTGCAAACGACCTTCTATATATACTTGAGATCCTTTTCGCAAATACTGCGCTGCATTTTCAGCCATACGACCAAAAATAGTAATACGGTGCCACTCAGTCATATCTTGACCACGCATACCGGTTGTTGGATCTTTACGACCTAATTCAGTAGTTGCGACTGAAATATTCACAACTTGACTGCCACTGTTAGTTGTTTTCACTTCTGGATCTTGGCCCAAACGGCCTAATACGATTACTTTATTTACACTGCCTTTGGCCATGTTTAATTACCTTTATTAATGATGTTTTCAATATTAGCGCGTATTTGCTCACCGCTGTGTAGAGCTTTTGATATCTTTAAACAAACTAACTGCTCATCCATCAATATCTCAACTTGTTCAACGCCGGGTACCGCTAATATTTGTGATTTTAAATGCTGTGCATCTTCAGGGTTTTTGGCCTGAATTTCAAGTGATACATTTTCTAACAAGACAGGTTGTTGGATTTTCCAAATGACAACCAACCAAACAATTTGTAAGACTAACAATAACCAAAATATATTTTGGATATTTTCATTAAAAACTTCATACAGACTACCGGCTAAAATACCACCTATTGCCGCACCTATAAATTGGAATGTTGAAAATAATCCCATCGCCGCGCCTTTTCCGCCAGCGGGGGCAATTCGACTAATCCAAGAAGGTAATGTGGCTTCTAAAAAAGTAAACGCTGTAAAATAAATCAAAAATGGCAATAACCAGAACCAATTATGTGTATCAATTAGCGCCCATATTAATGTGACAAACATAATCATCAATACTGACAATTTAAATAACTTTGCGCCTTTTTGGTATTTTTCACTCATAATCATCATGGGCACCATAGCAACAAAACCAAATACAACCACCACAATATATACAACCCAATGCCATTTTTGTTCAATGCCCATCATATTGAGTTTTAAAGGGATCACATAAAATAAAACGATTAAACCTAGGTGTAAAATAAACACAGAAATACACATCAACCAAAGCTGTTTATTAGCCAATACTAAACTAAATGTACCCTTAGCCCATCGATGATCGGCATGTGCGTGTTGATCAGGTGGGTTAGGTACTAAAAACAGCACCACAAATATACCTAACACAGCAAAAATAGCGGTTAAGAAAAACACCCCACTCAAGCCATTAAAATCGGTAAACAATTCAACTGTATTTGCCAAGATTGGCCCTAATACAACCGCCACCGAAAAAGACAAACCAATAATCATTCCAACCACTGCTAACGCTTTAGTTCGGTACTCTTCCCTAGTTAAATCTGTTAATAAAGCCATAACTGAAGCTGCGATCGCACCTGAACCTTGTAACGCGCGACCAAAAATCAACCAACCACCTGTTTCTGCATATGCTGCCACTAATGAGCCCGCTGCAAATAAAACCAATCCAAACACAATAACCGGTTTACGACCAATTTTATCAGACAACATACCAAGGGGAATTTGGAACATGGCTTGAGAAACACCATAAATACCTAACGCAATACCCATTAATGATGCACTGGCATTATAATCAGAATGATATAAAGACAATAAAGGCAACACCATAAATAGACCCATCATACGTAACGCATACAAACTGGCCAAAGTGGATAACGCGCGCTTTTCTATTGAATTCATACTCAATATTTCTCACAATCAAAAAAAGAGGGAGATCATAACACTTTGAGTTTTTTCATTCATCTATAACCATTTTCCTTTCGACTTTAAAAAGTTGGTCTATACTAATTTTGAGCATAAATAACTTAGGGGAACCAACATGCCAGTATCAAAAAAATTTATGAAAAAGAAAGATCAATTTAATTGCACATTTCGTGTGCCTAAAAAAGAAGCCCACGGCGCCAATAAAATTTGTTTAGTAGGTGAGTTTAATGAATGGAAAACTGACTCTATGCCTATGACAGCCCTTAAAAATGGAGATTTTAAAATTGATATTCAACTGCAACCAGGTAAAACATACCAGTACCGATATTTAGTTGATGACAAAGAATGGCAAAACGATATTAAAGCGGATGCTTATTGGCCGATTCCTGAATTTAGCGTAGATAATTCAGTCATTAATGTAATGTAATTACTTATTATTTAGAACAACAAAAATGGCTCGTATCATAATCATACGAGCTATCGCTTAATTTATTTAGCAGTAATTACGTTTACACATTCTAGTTATTCTTTTTTCTGCTGTAAACATAGTTTGAATATTGATGTTTCTAATTTAATGCCACTATATTTAGTACGACCCATAACTTTTCAAATTACGTCCAAAATGATTTAGCCCGAGACTAAAAAGTGAGTTCTCACCTAAATTAAAAGGGGGACATTCATTATTCTTTAAATCTTTATCATATTCATTGAGAGTACGAAATTTGGGTTGAAACTGAATGTTATTAATTTTAAATCTCATCAGGGATGACGTAGGTAATACTAAATTTCAAGGGGGGTATATGAGCGAACAAATTGAATATGAAACCATGGAGTTTGATGTAGTAATTGTTGGCGCTGGACCCTCAGGCTTAAGTGCTGCGATAAAACTTAAACAATTAAATAACGAATTAAATGTTGTAGTACTAGAAAAAGGTAGCGAAGTGGGTGCTCACATCATCTCTGGCGCTTTATTTGAAGTACGAGCATTAGAAGAACTATTCCCAAATTGGAAAGAGCTCAATTGCCCAGTATCACTTAAAGTATCAAGTGAACAAACCATGTGGTTTGACGATGAAACCCATGCAAAACCCGTAGCCCAGTCTTTAATTCCTAAACCTATGCACAACAAAGGCAATTACATCATTAGCTTAGGTAATCTTTGTAAATGGTTAGCTGAGCAAGCTGAGAATCTTGGTGTTGAAATTTTTCCAGGTTTTAGCGCCATTGAAACCGTTAAAGATAAAAACAATCAAGTTATCGGCATTAAAACTGGCAAAATGGGTATAGACAAACAAGGTAATAAAAAAGACAGCTTTGTTGAATCAATGCTACTTTTAGCCCCAGTCACGTTAATTTGTGAAGGCGCTAGAGGCCAGATTGCTAAGCAGTTAATAAGTGATTACAAACTAGATAAAGGCCGTGATCCGCAACACTTCGGATTAGGTATTAAAGAACAATGGAAAATTAAACCTGAAAACCATAAATTAGGCCATGTTGAACATGGCGCTGGCTGGCCCCTCTCTGAGAATGATTGCACCGGGGGGTCATTTGTTTATCACATTGAAGACAACCAAATTGTTTTAGGATTAATAACCGATTTAAATTACGCCAACCCTCACATCAGCCCTTACGATGAATTTCAACGATTTAAACAACACCCACATATCAAACAATTATTAGATGGCGCACAACGCTTAGTTTATGGCGCACGCACCATCGCAAAAGGTGGCCCACAATCATTACCTAAAATGCATTTCCCTGGTGGGTTATTATTAGGTTGCAGTGCGGGTACTTTAAATGCGGCCAAAATCAAAGGCACTCATACCGCCATGAAGTCTGGTATTGAAGCAGCCATTGTTATCCATGACGGCTTTAAACTCGATAAACCCGTTAAACATCTAGCGTTTTTTACCCATCAATTTTCAAAATCATGGGCATATAAAGAATTAATCATTCAACGTAATTTCGCTCCATCCATACATAAATGGGGTGCATGGTTAGGGGGCGCTTACTCTTTTATTGATATCAATCTATTTAAAGGTAAATTACCTTGGACTTTTCACGATAAAGTACCCGATCACTTAACGTTACAACCCGCTGATCGTTGTGACCAAATTCAATATGCTAAATATGATGGTGTGATTAGTTTTGACAAACCAAGCTCAGTTTTTTTATCAAATACCAATCACGAAGAAGATCAACCCTGTCATTTGGTATTAACGGATGTGTCCGTTTTTTCTAAGATTAACCTGCCGCTATATCACGAACCCGCACAAAGATATTGCCCAGCTGGTGTTTATGAAGTAGTTGGCGAAGATCAAAAGTTACAAATTAATGCGCAAAATTGTGTGCACTGCAAAGCTTGCGATATAAAAGATCCCACTCAAAATATCACTTGGACTGCCCCTGAAGGTGGTGGTGGTCCAAATTACCCAGGGTTCTAATTCGATTATTTTGATCAAAAATAAACAAACACAAAAAAGCCCAGATAATCTGGGCTTTTTTAGTTTTATACAATAATTCTATTAACTAACCACGACGTTTAAATAAAGGGATTGGTTGATCAACACTGGTTTGATAACTTTCACTAAATGTTTCAAGCATAGCTTGTACTTTTTGAGCGTCTTTATCATCACGTAATGAATAAGCATCAAAACCTACTCGAGACATAAAAAATACTTGATCTAAAAGCACATCACCAATTGCTCTGAGTTCACCTGTATATTTACATTGATCACGTAAAATACGCGCCAATGAATAACCACGACCATCAGCAAACTTAGGAAAGTTAATTGCAATAACAGACACATTTTTTGAAATGGCTGTTAATTGTTCGTAATCAGTATCACTATCTAACCAAACACCCGCTTGTTTACCAGAAGTAATTAACGTTTTAACGTCATCAATTTGTGCTAATGGTAAAAATATTTGATCGTTATTAGTTGCAACTTCATCTTTCGCAACGACTTCCCAAGCATCAACAGTAATTTGATTATTCTTAATTAGATTTGGCATATACGCGCTCCTTAAATGGATCTAAACCAACACGACGAACACAATCGATGAATAATTCTTCTGTTTGTCTTTTTTCAACAAACACATCAATTATCTTAGATATAATTTCACCCATGTCATCCGCTTTAAATGAAGGCCCTAATATTTTACCTACAGAAGCATCTTTTCCTGACGATCCGCCTAATGATATTTGATAAAACTCTTCGCCTTTTTTATCAACACCTAATACACCAATATTACCAATATGGTGATGTCCACATGCGTTCATACAACCAGAGATATTAAGATCGATGTCACCTAACTCATACAAATAATCTAAATCATCAAACTTAGATAAAATTTGTTCAGCAATCGGTAAACTTTTGGCATTTGCTAATGCACAAAAATCACCACCTGGGCAACAAATCACATCAGTTAACGTACCAATTGTTGGTGTCGCTAAACCGTGTTTTTTCGTTTCTTCCCATAATGCAGGCAATTGTGAAATTTTCACATCTGGAAGCACTACATTTTGGAAATGGGTAATACGCATTTCATCAAAACCAAAATCTTGCGCTAATTGCGCACTTGCTCTTAATTGTTTAGCAGTAGCGTCACCAGGAGCGTAACCTACTTTTTTAAACGAAAGGTTGACAGAAACATAACCAGCTTGACGGTGTTCTTGTGTGTTGCGTGTCACCCAGTTTTTAAAACCTTTATTCTCAGCAAGCAATTGATCAACAATAGCATCTGATTGCGGTAAATCAGCATAGTCTGGTGATACAAAATAAGCTTTAACACGATCAATCTCAGTTTGAGTTAATGTGCCTTCGCCGTCTTTAATTGCATCAAATTGCTCAAGTACTAAAACTTTAAAAGCATCAACACCCATCGCTTTAACTAATATTTTGATTCTTGCTTTATATTTATTGTCGCGACGACCTTTAAGGTTATATACACGAACGATTGAATCAAGGTATGTTAATAAGTGTTTTTGTTCTAAAAACTCTTCAAGCACTTCACCTAAAATTGGAGTACGACCTAAACCGCCACCCACAAAGATTTGAAAACCAACTTCGCCTTGATCGTTTTTAACAAGTTGAACACCAATATCATGCATACGAATAGCAGCACGATCGGCATCCGTTGCACCATTAACCGCAATTTTAAATTTACGTGGTAAATAAGCAAACTCAGGGTGAAATGTAGACCATTGTCGAATAATTTCAGCCCAAGGTCTTGGGTCTTCAATTTCATTTTTTGCCACACCAGCAAATTGATCTGATGTAGTTGATCGAATACAGTTGCCTGAAGTTTGCACGGCGTGCATTTGTACTTTAGCTAGATCCGCTAAAATATCAGGAACAGACTCTAATGCAGGCCAATTTAACTGAATATTTTGGCGAGTTGAAAAATGCGCATATCCTTTATCGTATTTTTCAGTAATATCAGCAATAGCACGCATTTGATTACTTGAAATCAAACCATAAGGTACTGCAATACGTAACATTGGAGCATGACGTTGGACATAAAGGCCATTTTGCAAACGCAAAGGCAAAAACTCGTCATTCGTCAGTTCACCATTTAAAAAGCGATTGGTCTGTTCGCGAAACTGCGCAACACGCTCATCAATGATGGTTTGATCATATTGATCGTAAATATACATGAATCAATCCTGCAGGGTCATAAAAGGTGGTAATTATACCTTATCTGTATTTTGCATAAATGATTTATTTTTCATAGCGTTAGTTAATTGAGTAATAAGAGGGTATTGCATATATGCAAAACGATTTCCCAACAATAGGCATATCTATTAATTTAAAAACCACCATAATACGCCTAACTGTTTAATACAGCGCCAAGGAAGCCAATAAACATAAGGTTTTGCGCCTATTTTTCAGTCTCATTTATCACCTTAAAATTGATACGGAACAATCGAACACCTCGTTATGCGGGGTGTTTTTATTTTTGCCGCTTTTGCGGAATCCCCCTTCCTACTTCGCCTATTCACAGTTTTTTTGACTCATTAATTCATTAAAAAAAGTCGTTTTTTTGGCTATGTAAATTTTTATTACTTAAATACTTTCACAATCCGAATCAGTTACTATTCTTAACATAACAATTTGAAAGACAGTGACACGCCTTGAAGGGGTTTTATAGTTTAAAACTCTCTAATTTTAGACATTAAAACGTTAGATTTATTTTTCTGGCACAGTCCTAGCTATTACATTTACATATTAATTATAGGTCGAACAACATGCCTTCAGAATTTTTACCACCTTCATCAGTATTCGAATCAAGTAAAATTTTCGATATTAGTAAAATAGCTAATACACCTGAATTAAGTGTCCACTTTCTTCACGATTTCCGTTTACGGGTCACCAGTCTATTACAAACAACATTAGAAGTTGAAAAACTAATAGGAATGTTCTTTGAAGAATTACAGACAGTGATAAACTTAACCGGTGTGCGTTATGAATATAGTGCATACAATATTAAATTAGCCATAGGCCGCCAAACTAGGCAAGCCTGCCAATATCAATTAACCGCAAACGGTGAATTTTACGGTGAAATCACATTTTGTCGCAGTTCAAGATTTGGTGAACGAGAGTTAGAGCATATCGAATCATTAATGGATTTATTGATGTATCCATTACGCAACGCTCTTCAATATCGACAAGCGGTTCAAAATGCATTAACAGACCCGTTAACTGGTGCAAATAACCGCATGGCAATGGACGCCAATTTAAATAGAGACATAGAGTTAAGCAAACGCTACAACTCAAAACTTTCTGCATTAATGATCGATATTGATAACTTTAAAGACATAAACGACACCTACGGACACTTACAAGGCGACGACATCCTCAAACAAGTTGCCAATATTATTATGGATTTAATTCGAAATTCAGATGTTTGTTATCGTTACGGAGGGGAAGAATTTTTAGTACTTCTAAATAAAACAGATTTAGATCAAGCATTATTCGTAGCTGAACGAATTAGAGAGAAAATTGAACACGCCCATTTTTTAGGAAAACAAAAAACAGGCGTAACGGTAAGTATTGGCGCAGCTAAATATGAAAACAATATGGACAAAAACGCATTTATTGAAATGGCAGATAAGTCTTTATATCGCGCAAAAGACAATGGTCGTAATCAAACAATGTGTAATCAACGACCAGCGACCAATAAAAAAACGATGATCCAGTAATTAAACCGGACTCATATCTGGTTTTTCTAATTCGATAGTTTGAGTTGGGAAAGCCACATCTGCACCATTTTTATGTATTATATCAAGGATATCCATTAATACGACCTGTCTTACAGTGTGATATGTTGTCCAAACTTTAGTTTTTGTAAACGCATAAACCATTATGTCGATTGAAGACGGCCCAAAATGATTTAAGTTAACGATAATCGTTTGCCCTTGATCTATATCGTCATTAGCACGAATATAAGATTCTATTTGTGACACAATCTCTTTTACTTTTGATGCGTCCTTATAACGTACACCAACATGTTCATATATTCGACGATTTGTCATTCTTGATGGATTTTCTACCGAAATATTCATAAACGTTGAATTTGGAATATATAAAGGACGTTTATCAAACTTACGCACTCGAGTTAAACGCCAGCCTATATATTCAACAGTACCTTCAATATTTTTATCCGGTGAACAGATCCAATCCCCTACTTTAAAAGGTCGATCCAAATATATCATCAGCCCACCAAAGAAATTAGCCAATAAATCTTTTGCTGCAAAACCAATTGCGATACCACCAACACCACCAAACGCCAAAACACCAGTAATAGAAATATCCAATTCTTGTAGGATAATTAATGCACCTGTAATAATGACCGACGCACGTAACAACTTACCAATTGCCGAAACGGTTGTTGCGTCTATAGGTTGAGCCATTCTATTTGGGTCTTGTAACACCCCTTCAACCTGCTTTAAAAAACGCACAATAAACCAAACAAAAACACTAATTAACGACGGCACTAACACCTTTTTTATAGTTAAAATATCAACTTCCATCGAATATAAAACAATACAAAAACCAAACACCCACACAAGCAAACGTACTGGAGATCGCGCGGCACCAACTAAACTATCATCCCAGTTGTTATTGGTTTTTAACGTTTGTTTTTCAAGCTGATTTAAGACTCGTTTAACAATAAAATTTGTGATGAGTGTCAGAGTTACCCATGCAAAGATTTTTGCTGTTAACATCCAGTTTTGATTATAATATTCAACTACTTGTTCCCACATATTTTCTTTCCCCTGTATTTATGATTATTTTTTATAATAAACTTTGTATAATAAAGCAGTCTAACAAAAAGGTTCACTTATGATCTACCCAATATTAAAACACTCTCACATGATGTTCGCTCTATTATCGATTTCATTTTTTTTAATAAGAGCTTATTTTTCTTTTAGCAAACCTGAGCTTTTAAAAATAAAAGCAATCAAAATTGCTCCACACATAATCGACACACTACTATTAATTATGGCAATAAGCCTTATCTTTGTTCTTGGTGTCGGCCTTCAAACATGGATTATTGCAAAAATTGTTGCATTAGTTTTTTATATTGGTTTTGCTACTATTGTTATCAAACAATTTGGAAGTATCACAATTCGAATACTTGCTTGTGTTATGGCGCTTTTGAGTTTTTCTTATATTGTTAGTGTCGCAATTACAAAACAAGCTCTTTGGTTTATTTGATTAAATACATAAATAAATAATGAGTAGACAAAAAAAAAGCCTCAAATGAGGCTTTTTTAAAATTATAATTTATCACATAAAGGAATCACGAGGTCCTAATACAACCATGGTTTTACCTTTAACATTGACCAACCCTTGCTCTTCTAGAGACTTAAGCACTCGACCAACCATCTCACGCGAACAACCTACAATTCTGCCGATTTCCTGACGTGTGATTTTTATCTGCATACCATCTGGATGAGTCATTGCATCAGGCTGTTTACACAGATCTAACAATGTACCTGCCACACGACCTGTTACATCTAAAAAGGCTAAATCACCCACTTTACGAGTTGTATTACGTAATCGTGAAGCCATTTGCTCGCCAATAAAGTACAAGATTCTTGTATCTTC
>JALJPK010000039.1:29253-34591 GCA_022968985.1 Pseudomonadales bacterium
CTAATGCGATCTCTTTAAATTTTTGGTAACTAATTTCAGCTACTTCGCATTCAGTTTTAGTTTTAACCCAAGCCGAGCGAGAAGGAATATCATCAAACAAACCCATTTCACCAAAAAAATCACCCGTATTTAAATACGCCATGATCATTTCACGCCCATCATCATCTTCAATAATAACAGATACTGAACCTTTAATGATGTAATACAATGAATCAGATTTATCACCTGCATAAATCAATGTTGTTTTATTTGGGTAGCGACGTCGATGACATTGCGATAAAAAGAAGTCTAAATGTTTATGCTCTAATTGATTTCTAATAATCATTATTTTTTAGTATCCCAAGTTACTTGCCTAGCTAGCATTACTCATATTCAATTAATGAAATTTGAGTATCATAGAAATGTTACAATGGTATGCCATATCTAAACAGGCTCAAACCATAATACTGTGACTATTTATCGTTCAAATAATACCGTATGCCTTAAAATAAGACAAACAAGAAAACGATAAAAAAAATGTGCGGTCAGATTATGTGTTAATTTGATTATTTTTGCCAACCAAATAACAGTTTTAACTCACATTGTGATAATTTATATGACTAAGTCTACACAAATACTGTGTTAATATTCATTTTATACATTATAAATTGAAGGTTCAAACATGAAAACAACAGTAAAGTGGTCCGGCAACGCAAGTTTTAAAGCAATAGCAAGTACTGGTCACAGTGTTCAAATGGACGGCCCTGAAGATCACGGCGGAGAAAACCTCGGCCCACGCCCAATGGAAATGATATTAATGGGACTTGGCGGTTGCACCAGTTTTGACGTTATGAGTATCTTAAAAAAATCTCGTCAAGATATCGAAAGCTGCGAAGCAACAATTGAAGCTCAAAGAGCAGATACGGTACCCTCGGTCTTTACAAAAATCCATATACACTTTGATATCAAAGGCAAAAATTTAAAAGAAGCATTAGTTAAACGTGCGATCTCTCTGTCTGCTGAAAAATATTGCAGCGCTTCTATTATGTTAGAAGCCGCGGGTGTTGAAATCACTCACGACTATACTATTGTTTAACTTTATTGCTTAACTATTAATGCTTAACAATCAAACCATCTATAAAACTCATAAAAATGCTAGTCATCAATATGAGTTTTATGGACTGTGTCATTTTTATATTTTGAGACGCCCTGTACATGCACGATAAAATTAAACTATTTGGTTTTAACAACCTTACAAAATCTCTAAGTTTTAACATCTACGATATTTGTTACGCTAAGTCAGATCAACATAAACAAGAGTACATTGAATATATTGATGAACTTTATAATGCCGATCGCTTAACTGAAATTTTAACCAAAGTGACTGAAATCATAGGAGCGAACATTCTAAATATTGCTCGCCAAGATTATGAACCTCAAGGCGCTAGTGTCACCATGTTAATTGCCGAACACCCAATCGAGCCCACTGATAAACAGATGGACCCAACACCAGGGCCATTACCTGACGCCATCGTTGCGCATTTAGACAAAAGCCACATTACGGTTCACACTTATCCTGAAAGCCATCCTGACGGGGGGATCTCTACATTTCGTGTGGACATTGATGTCTCTACCTGTGGATTAATTTCACCCTTAAAAGCTTTGAATTTTTTATTACATTCTTTTGATTCAGACATTGTTACCATGGATTATCGAGTTCGTGGATTTACTCGTGATATAGACGGCCACAAACATTATATCGATCACGACATTAACTCGATTCAAAATTATATTTCTGAAGACACTAAAAACCAATATGAAATGATTGACGTTAATGTGTACCAAGAAAATATATTCCACACCAAAATGTTAACCAAAGCCGTTGATTTAGAACAATATGTGTTTGGTGATGGCATTAAAGAATTATCCAAAGAAACTCGAATAGAAGTTCAAGAAAAATTAAGCCGTGAAATGCAAGAAATTTTCTATTCACGTAATATGAGTACTGGACCGAAGTAAACTGTAAAGCCTAACAAACTTACATTTAAACTTGCATTACACAAATAATACGTGGCGTGCAATAATTCCCTAGAGTCTGCAAATTAAATTCTTGAGCACCTATTCAAAACTGATTAATAACCAACTTGTTTAAGTACTAACTTTAAGCAACCCCATCGCTATATATTCAATAATTTAAAAATAAAGAAGATTATTATATAAAATCCCTACTTAACAAAATAAAATTTACAAACCGCAGACTTACCCTTAACTTAAATAAATTATTAAGTATATATTCCAAATACATTGTAAACACCTTAACATAATCATTCAATTAAACCCCATGGATAAAAAATGAGCAAAATCATTTTACTTACATTAACTTCATTAATTCTCGTTGCTTGCGGTGACAAATTTGAAGTACCTGAATTTTCAGCTGCCACATTAGAGATCACAACAACCAACTTTGACGACGTTCTAGCCGCCAAAGATAAAAATTATGCCGCCGCGTCATTTAGCACTTACTGGTGGCTTGACTATGTTGACTCAACGAGTAATTTTTTAAGTTCACATACAGCATACTGCGACAATGGTAATATCGAAGGTGCTATAACTGATGAAAAAGAAACAAGCTCAAAATATACAATTGAAGCTACACTTTCGTTTAATCAATGTTTAGTTGAAAACGAAACCATAACAGGAAAGGTGAATTTTGATATTTCAGGAAATGATACTCGTATAACTAATTTGACCGATGGCTCCTACACTATTGTTGACTCTACAACAACTACAACATTTTCAAGTCATTATTTCAGAAGTTATATTAGTGATTCTGAAATTGAATTTAAAGAGTATGCACAAATTAAAATTTATTCACCTTTAATTACTGAAGGTATCGTGAATTTTTATACTGAAACACCTTTTAAGATTAATCAAAGAAGTATTGAAGGTGAAGAAATAATTGAAGGTGCAAACAATACATCAATTAAAATCATCTACACAACTAACACAATAGATTACTATTTAAATGGCGAGTTATTCGACTCAAGCTCTTATTAGATTAACCCTTGGTAAAGTTTAGATAACATCTAAACTTTACCAATTTATTTTTAACACCCCTTCTTTAAGATTTGTATTTATTTTTGAAAAAGGCCGACTGCCAAAAAAACCACGATAAGAAGATAACGGTGAAGGATGCACTGATTGAATTATTATATGTCCATCTGTATTAATTATTTTTACTTTTTTTCCAGCTGAAGCACCCCATAAAACAAATACAACATTCTTCTTTTTAGCACTAATATTTTTAATCACTTCGTCTGTAAAATCTTCCCAACCAATGCCTTTATGGGAATTGGCTTTTGTTGCTTCTACCGTTAAAACAGTATTTAAAAGCAACACCCCCTGCTTTGCCCAATGGGTAAGATTACCTGTCATCGGAATTTGAACACCCACATCACTTTCGAGCTCTTTAAATATATTTTTTAAACTGGGCGGAATTTTACAATCATCCTGAACTGAAAACGCTAATCCATGTGCTTGACCAAGGCCGTGATAGGGATCTTGCCCTAAAATAACAACTTTAGTATTTTCGAAAGAAGTAAGTTTAAACGCATTAAAAATATCAACCGTTTCAGGAAATATTTGTTTGTTTTTTTGTTTTTTTAAAAACTGATCAATGGGTTTAAGAATGCCGATTATTTTTGGCTCACCAATAACCTCCACCCAATCCTTTGGTATTAGTTGTAAAAGAGCATCAGTCATATTGATACATCACTCTTGCTGATACACGAGTTAATAATTCATAACCAATGCTGTCGCAATAGCTAGCCACTTCATCCACGCTAATTTCATTACCCCAAAGCTCCACTTGATCATACAAACTCACAGCAACATCACTCACATCAATAGTAATTAAATCCATGGAAACTCGACCAATTAATTCAACGCGTTTACCATTAACAAAAACAGGTGCACCTTGTTTGCAAGCTCGTGGGTAACCATCACCATAACCAATCGCCACCGTGGCTATTTTCGTTTTTCGTTTGGCTGTCCAGATTTTACCGTAACCGGTGCCCTCACCTATTTCTACATCACGAATAGCAATAATTGGCGCGCTTAATTGCATCACAGGTAATAAGTTTAACTCTTTAGCCGTAACACCAACAAAAGGTGAAGCACCATACATGGCAATACCCGGTCTTACCCAGTCATTAGTCGATTCAACAGGATTAAAAATAGCGGCTGAATTTGCCATCGAAATTAACGAGCAGTTTTTAGGTAAATATTGTTTTAAGCGAGTGATTTGCAGCTGAGTAAAATCATTATCAAGTTCATCAGCACTGGAAAAATGCGTCATGACACCTATATTGTTAATCCATTTTATTTTTGCTAAACGCTCAAAACTATCTTTTAAATCGTTAAGCGCTAATCCCAAACGATGCATGCCCGTATCCACTTTTAGCCATAGTGTTTGTAACGCGTATTGCTCAGTCTCAGCGAGTTTTTCTAAATCTTCAATTTGCTCAATACAATGCAAAGTTAAAGTTAGACCATTATCTAAAGCGCTTTTAGTTTGTAAGACATTTAGACACCCCTCTAACAACAATATTGGTTTTTTAATATCTGCCTGTCTTAACTCTAACGCTTCATCTAAAGTGGCTACGGCAAAACCATCACAATGTGTTAGTTTTGCTGTCAGTTTTATTGCACCATGACCATAGGCATTGGCTTTTACAACTGCCCATATTTTTGCATCCGGATATTTTTTTTGAATAACCTTTAAATTATGATTTGCCGCCGCACTATTTATGCGGGCAATGGTGCCTCGACTCATTCCATACCACCTTGATAATCCGGTGGTAAATCTTCAAAACGTGTGTACTGCCCTAAGAACGACAGTTTAAAACTGCCCACTTCACCGTTACGGTTTTTACCAATAATCACTTCACCAATACCTTTGTCTTCCGATTCAGGATTATAGTATTCGTCACGATACAAAAATAAAATCAAATCCGCATCCTGCTCGATTGCACCCGACTCACGTAAATCTGAGTTTACTGGGCGTTTATTAGGTCGTTGTTCAACACCACGGTTAAGCTGCGACAATGCAATAACTGGACATTCAAATTCTTTAGCAATGGCTTTTAACGAACGTGAAATTTCTGAAATTTCTGCGGTTCGACCTTCTGTGAAACCTTTAATACTCATCAACTGCAGGTAATCGATCATAATCATCGATATCTTGCCATGCTCTCGTTTTATTCGTCTTAAACGTGAGCGCATTTCATATGGACTCAATCCTGAAGTGTCATCTAAAAATATTTTTTTATCTTTTAATATATTAACCGCTGTAGTGAGT
>JALJPK010000004.1:0-5588 GCA_022968985.1 Pseudomonadales bacterium
GCAAGTGGTGCTATTGCTAAATTTATAGAGTCTTCTGAAACCTCAGCAGATGGTTTAGATCTTACTAATAAGTCCGATATGTTAGCCCAAGTGCTTGGTGAATTAACCTTAGATGCCACTATGGATGCGGGCGTAGATGTGGGGAAATTTGTTATTGGTGCATTAAAAACGGATATAAAAATGCATTCTAGTGATATTAAAAAAGCAAATTTTGTAGTGCTGAGATCCGCTGATTTACCTTCTATTTTAATTGAAACCGGGTTTATTTCTAATAAGAAAGATGAAAGAAATCTAGGCTCTTCTGCTTATCGAAAAAAATTAGCTAAACAAATATTTAACGGGGTGGATCGTTATTTTAAAGCGTATCCGATCCCTGGTACTTATATCGCTTGGGTGATTGAAAACAAAAATAAATTAGTTAATTACCAAGTGAAATCCGGTGACAGTTTGTCTGCTATTGCGCAAAAATACAGAGTGAGTGTCACCCAAATAAAAGCCATTAATAATTTACGCAACGATTCCATACGAATTGGACAAACATTAAAACTACCCGGCGCAACCATCTAAAAGAATTAAATTATGTCATCAAACAATCAGTCCTCGATTCAAAAGTTAAATCCACGTTTAGCTAACCAAATTGCGGCAGGTGAAGTAGTTGAACGTCCTGCTTCTGTTATTAAAGAAGTGGTTGAAAACGCCCTTGATGCGGGTTCGACTCGAATTGAAATAGACATCGAGCAAGCTGGCGTAAAATTAATGCGCATTAAAGATAATGGCAAAGGCATCGTTAAAGACGAATTAGACCTGGCTATCTCTCGGCACGCTACAAGTAAAATTGCCAATTTAGATGATCTTGAAAACGTTGTCAGTATGGGGTTTCGTGGAGAAGCGTTAGCGTCGATAGCGTCAGTGTCAAAGTTGTTGTTAACCTCAAAACCAAAAGATCAAGAAGATGCGTGGAGTGTATTGGCAAAAGGCCAAGACATGGACACACAAGTTCAGCCCGCCGCGCATCCAGATGGCACCACATTAGAAATCACCGATTTATTTTTTAATACGCCTGCCAGAAGAAAATTCTTAAAAACTGAAAAAACAGAATTTAACCATATTGATGAAGTATTTAAACGTTTAGCATTAAGTCGTTTTGATGTGGGTTTTCATCTTAGACATAATCAAAAAACAATTTACGCATTTAATCCTGCGCCTACTCAGTTAGAGCAAGAGCGCCGTATTGCACAATTATTATCCAAAGATTTATTACAAAATTCAGTAGTAATTGAAGCGAATGATGAAGCACAAGGCATTCATTTACATGGTTGGGTAGGCTTGCCTACGTTTTCTAAGTCTCATGCTTCGATGCAATACTTTTTTGTAAATGGCAGGGTGGTGCGTGACAAAGTGGTGAGTCATGCTATTAAACAAGCGTATCGTGATGTTTTATATCACGGGCGTTTTCCTTGTTATGTTTTATATTTAACCATGGACCCAAGTATGGTCGATGTAAATGTGCATCCTACTAAACACGAAGTACGTTTTCGTGAACAGCGTTCGGTGCATGGTTTTTTGTTTCATCATTTACATAAAGCCTTAGCCTCAGTCAGGCCCGATCATCAGATTCAAGCCCAGGCTCAATACGGTAATCCATCGGTTAATTCAAATTTATCCACTGCTTCTGGGTTTTCTGTACAAGAAAATATGAGTGAGCAATCGGCGATGAATTTGCAAAACTCAAATAGTGGATTTGGCGCATCTCAATCTTATAGCGCGCCACTGGCCGCTGGTGAATCTCAAGCGCAGGTCACTCATTATTCGGCATTACATCCTTCGCAGTCTGCTGGTGACGATGCTGGAACAGAATTTGTTGTTAATCAATCGGGTTTGCCTGTGGTGGATGAAAACGAAGGGCATCCCCTTGGTTATGCGTTAGCGCAGTTAAAAGGTATTTTTATCTTGGCTGAAAACGCTAAGGGTTTATTGATAGTAGACATGCATGCCGCTCATGAGCGAATCACTTATGAGCGTATGAAAAAAGATTACGCACAAGCGGGTATTGCATCGCAACCTGTATTAGTGCCACAAAATATTAATGTCAGTGCACATCAAGCAGATGCCTGTGAAGAGTTTTCAAGTTATTTTACTAAGCTAGGATTCGATGTAAGGCGCACATCAAATGAATCGGTTATGGTGCGTGAAATGCCTGTTTATTTATCACAGTCTGAAGTTGAGCCATTAATTCAAAAAGTATTGATGGATTTACATCAAGCAGGTAACAGCGACTTAATAGAAGCGACACAAAATGAAATTCTATCGACCATGGCTTGTCATGGTTCGGTGCGTGCAAACAGACGATTATCTATTGCTGAAATGAACGCATTATTACGTGACATGGAAATAACCGAACGATCAGGTCAGTGTAATCACGGCCGACCCACTTTTGCTCAGTTAACAATGCCTGAGTTAGATAAACTATTTATGCGTGGCCGATAGCTATATGTTAGAAATTAATGCGTTAGAAAATACAAAAACAGATAAACAAACAAACAAACCCAAAGCTATTTTCTTAATGGGGCCAACCGCGTCGGGCAAAACCGATTTGGCTTGTACGTTAGTTGAAAAACTTAATTGCGAAATCATCAGTGTGGATTCCGCATTAGTCTATAAAGACATGGACATCGGCACAGCAAAACCCGATGCCAAAATGCTCAAAAAAGCCCCACATCATTTGATCAATTTAATCGACCCAACAGAGCAATACAGTGCAGCAGATTTTGCAGAGCAGGCCTTAGTATTAATGGCCGATATAACCGCGCGAGGAAAAACACCATTATTGGTAGGTGGTACGATGTTGTATTACCGTGTGTTATTAATGCCCTTAGATGATATGCCGTTAAGTGATCAAGGCTTAAGAGCTAAACTGAATCAGCAATGGGAAGATTTGGGTGCTCAAGTGATGCATCAAAAATTAGAAGACATTGATGCAGTAAGCGCGCAAAAAATACACCCTAATCACAAACAACGATTATTACGTGCATTAGAAGTATTTGAGTTAACCGGTGAAAAATTAAGTGACATGCAAAAACAGTCAAAAGATTTTGATGAAAAAGTTATTCAAAATTTTGCTTATGATGTGACTCAAATTGTTGTGAATCCCGAACCAAGAAAAAAATTACACGAACGAATTGCCAAACGTTACGAGATAATGATCGAACAAGGTTTCGAGCAAGAAGTGCGAGCCCTTTATGAACGTGGTGATTTAACTGCTGAGCATAATGCCATTCGCTGTGTGGGTTATCGTCAAATGTGGAGTTATCTTGAAGGTGAGATTCCACTTAAAGAAATGATTGAGCGCGGTATTATTGCAACAAGACAGTTAGCAAAACGCCAATTAACATGGCTTAGAGGTTGGCCTTGTTTAACTTGGTTTGATTCCATGCAACCTGACATGATTGATCAAGTGTTTAAGTTTTTAAAGGGTAAAGGTTATTAATATTGAGAAAACTTAATAATAGAAAGCTTGTATCCTATTTGTTTATATTGGTTTTATTATTTAGTTTTTTATTATTACTACCGATTTATTTACCAAGTTTAGATAGTTATGAAAAATTGTGTTTTATTAGCTTGTTTTTTATTTCATTAATATTACTTTTGCTGTTTTTGATATTAACTTGGGTAAATGTTTTTAAAAATCGCAAAGGAATGAAATTTAAGCAATGGATTGTACATAGTGTTGTGTCGATGCTGTTGATTTTTTTATTCTGTGTTGTTCAGTTTATTAATAGCTTTGCACTTATAGCTATGGGGGCCTTTTTTCCGCCAGAATTAGTGGGTGTTTATCATTTGAATAAACGTGACTATTTTGTGTATCAGTATGGTTCAATTGCTCAGGAGAATAGCTGGTGTAGGCAATCATGGTCTGAGGTGTATATTAAAAATAATTACCTGCCTATTTTGCATTTAGTGAAAAAAGTGGGTGGTGTAATCAATGATATTCAAATATTAGATGGTGAGGTTATGATTATTCCAGAGGGTGGTTGTTTTAAAAATCCAGTTAAATTAAATTCATAAAAAATAACTAACGACACTTTTTTCTATTTTTTTTAAAACCTACATTGAAACATCGCCTCTAAGTACCATTAACTGATTCATCATTTAATAGTTAATTTATTACTTATTTAGAGGTTTCAATATGACAGCAAATATCCAACTGCATTCTTTAGCCACACCTAACGGTCAAAAAGTATCCATTGCATTAGAAGAAATGCAAATAGAATATGATGCACACCTAATTAATATTATGCAGGGTGATCAATTTACTGAAGATTTTATTAACATAAATCCTAATTCAAAAATTCCTGCGATTATTGATTTAACGGGTGATAACGGTAAAGCCTTACCACTTTTTGAGTCGGGTGCAATCATGTTGTATCTGGCTGAAAAAACAGGAAAATTCATTCCCAAAGACCCGGTTAAACGTTCACAAGTTTTACAATGGTTGTTCTTTCAAATGGGCGGGATTGGTCCAATGTTTGGCCAGTTTGGTCACTTCTATAAATACGCAACAGACAAAGGCGATCAGTCTTACGCCATTGAACGTTACACTAAAGAAGCAAAACGATTATTAAAAGTGCTCGACACTCAGTTGTCTAATAATGAATTTATAGCAGGGGACGAGTACAGCATTGCCGATATGTCGATTATGCCTTGGGTATTATGTTTGGATGTTTTTTATAAAGGCTCCGAGCAATTAGATTTGCCATCATTCACCCATTTAAATCGTTGGATGGACGTATTAAAAGCAAGACCAGCCGTACAAAAAGGTCTAAAAGTGTTAAGTGATATCTAAGTGAGTTTTAAGTAAATTTAGATAAACACACGCTTAGATTTGAGTAGAAATCATCTCTCCCAACCAGCTTCAAGTACTTAACTTACTGAGGCTGATATTCTTTTTGGCTTTTATATACGCCATAACAAATCTGAACTAACTTTTTCATTGCAGCACCTAGTGCCTGCATTTTTCTCTTAGCATTTATTAGTATTATCAAAAGTGGATGCCCCTTTTAGTCTGCGTACATAGTAAGTACATGATTTGATTCATTATTATATTCTAATCGCTATTTGATCGATTTGAAGCTATTATTTCAATCACTAAGTGATTGAAATAAGCAAAGTATTCTAATCATTAATCAACCTAGATCGAGATTACTATGTGGATATGGCAACAGGCCAGTTGGCCTGATTTTAAATACCAAACAACAAGGGACATCCATAAGTTTGACATAGCTAAATTTTGAACTAACGTGAATATTATCATCTTTTTAAGAATATTCACGTTATGACAAAACCACGTAGCTCACAAATTAGTTTAGACGCGACAAATTATTATCATTGTTATAACCGTACCGTTAGGGCCGCCTGGCTCATTGGTGACGACCCCAAAACAGGTGAAAACTTTGAGCATCGTAGAGAATGGATCGAGTCACGTATTTTATTACTTACTCAGATCTTTGCCATTGATGTGGCTGCTTATGCGGTGATGAGTAACCATTATCACATTGTGCTGGCCATTCAAAAAGATGAAGCGATGGCTT
>JALJPK010000004.1:5688-9784 GCA_022968985.1 Pseudomonadales bacterium
GCAAAAATGCACAATAAAATCGAAACCTCAAAATACACATCAATAAAAAAACGATGCGAACAAGCTAAAAAAACAAATCAACCAAATAAGCAAAACAAACAAGTAAGCGAGTTATTAAATTTTGCAGGCAAAGCAAGAAAAGAAATGCCAAAAGGTATTCCATGTGAATTAACGACGTATTTAGAGTTAATAGACTGGACAGGTAAACAAATAAAATCAGGGAAACGTGGAAAAATTGATGGAAGGTCAGCGTCATTTTTGAATCAATTAAATATTGAACCAGATAACTGGGTAACTAGCGTCAATCAATTTTCAGGAAAATTTAGTCGATTAGTGGGTATGATGCACTCATTAGAAAAGAACTGGCAAAACTTTGAAATAAAAAATTCAATGCGAAAATTGAGTTGTAAATCGCTATTAGGTTAGTGAGTCATAAAGTTAAAAGTATAAAAAACACTTCATATCAATCTGATATCTGCTAAAGAATTTAAAATATAAATACTAAGAAGATACTTGTCTAAAATTTAAAAATAAATAGAAAATTGAAGCTGGCATGTGAAGTTATTATAGAATGGTGCACTTGATTATTGAATACGGGAGGGTATTGCAGTGAATTCATTATTAATAATTGAAACGGTACAAATCTTCGATCGGAAAAGGGCGTTAAACCTGTCGAATTGTTTGTATTATTTTGGTAAGTCAAATAAATAGTTATAAATACCCATCTTAAAATATCAAATTACAAATACGTTGAATTAGAAAATTAACTTGTCTTTAAACCGACAAATCCCTATGAATTTCATTATTTCAAATAAATTATTCATAAATACTGAGAAGTTAGAGAAAATTCTTGATTAAAATAATACATTCTAACGTTAATTATTAATTAACTGTGTCTTGGTGTTTTTTCATGTCTTAGTATTTCAGCATGAATGCATTATGTTTAAGCGATATCAAGAGATATAGACTTTCATAATATAAATTATTTGATTATAGTAAACACAATTCAATATCTGAGAAAAATTATGTCTGTGAAAAGAAGTTTCAAAGTCAGCAAACTTATGTTGTTTTTACCTACTGCATTACTGTTTTTAACTTCTTGTGAAGTGGATCCTGATAATTCTTTATCAACAGAAGATACAGTAATAACCCAAACTCAAGATTCTGATAATGATGGTGTATTGGATTCTGTAGATGATTTCCCTAATAACCCTAACGAAACTTTAGATACAGATGGCGACTCCATTGGTAATAACAAAGATTTAGATGATGATTCTGATTTGTATTCGGATATAGATGAAATAGCTGCTGGTACAGACCCTTTAGATATTAATGATGTTCCAGTTGATACAGATGGTGATTTATTAGCTGATGTTATTGATTTAGATGATGATAATGATGGGGTTTTAGATGTTAATGATTTATTTCCAGTCACGTTAAACGATATTGATAACGATGGTATTACCAATGCAGAAGATGACGATATGGATGGTGATGGTGTGTTAA
Source organism: Pseudomonadales bacterium (assembly GCA_022968985.1). GTDB lineage: Bacteria > Pseudomonadota > Gammaproteobacteria > Pseudomonadales > Natronospirillaceae > Marinicellulosiphila. Next base: position 7,195 of record JALJPK010000004.1, read on the forward strand.
ACATCAATGATGCATTTTCTGAGAATCCAGATGAATCAATCGATACTGATATGGATGGAATTGGTAATAATGAAGATTCCGATGATGACAATGATGGTGTTTCAGATGTTAATGATCCTTTCCCACTTGCTTTAAATGATTATGATAATGATGGATTGATTAATAGTGTTGACCCAGACAGTGATAATGACGGGTACGATGACGTAATTGATGCTTTTGAGTTGGATGAAAATGAATGGTTAGACACTGATCAAGATGGCGTTGGTGATAACGCTGATCCTGATGCAGACAATGATGGATTTATGGATTCTGATGAAGTGCTTACTGGTCATGACCCTTTAGATGCAAATGATGTCATTGCATTTAATGAAGGTATGTTTGCTAAATATGAATTTGAAGGTAATCTTGAAGATAGTTCTGGTAATTTAAACCATGGAATCGAGCAAGAAACAGTCACTTATGTAGCGGGCGTAAAAGGTGATGCATTATCTTTAAATAGTACGACTCAATACGTGAGCATTCCTTCAATAACTACAAATAATCTAACAGTTGCTTTTAATGTTAGATTTGATTCAATAACAGCAGGCGGAAATGGCACTATTTATTCGTTAGGCTCGGCTGATAATGGTATGGCGATTGTAGTGAATCCAGCTGGAGATTTGTGGGCTGAGCTAATAGTTGATAATGATCTGAAAATCGATACCGCTAGTAAGCTAATTAATATTGATGACAATGAGGTTTATTCAGTGGTAGTTGTACTTAATAATGATGCAGGTTCTTTTACGCTGTACATTAATTTTAAAGAATGGATGTCAATTGAAATTGAGCCAAGAAGTATAGAGCTTAGTTTATTAGAGCAATATCTTGGAATTAATAAAACAGAATCAGTCAGTCGTTTTATGGGTGAATTGGATAATGTGTATATATTTAATCGTGCACTTAAACAAGCTGAAATAGCAGGCAATGTTTATTTGGTTCATTCAAATTTAACATCAAAATTAAACGATACAGGCATTACGAGTTGCTCAAATAGATTCGACTCAGGGTTAACTTGCACAGTATTGGGTTTTGAAGGCCAAGATGGGGATTATGGTCGAGATGCAGATGAAAATTTAATTAAAGTGGGGGCAGGTAAAGCGGGATTTGATTTTAGTAAAATTGATGCAGATGGAAATGTTTTGGCAGATGAGTCACTCTCATGGGTATGTGTGTTGGATAATCACACAGGACTAATGTGGGAAGTTAAAACTGACGATGGTGGCTTGCAAGATAAAGACAATACTTACTCTTGGTATAATACAGATGATTCAATTAATAATGGGTATGACGGCCTAGCCAATAGTGGCACTTGCACAATGAGTGATTGTGACACTCAAAGTTATGTAGATGCAGTAAATTCAAAAAGTCTATGTGGATTTAATGATTGGCATTTACCAGATAGAGATCAATTGCGCTCTATTGTTGATTATTCTGTTTATGATCCTTCAATTGATACACGTTATTTTCCAAATACAATATCTTGGAAGTACTTTACCTCAAGTTCTAAGGCTGAATATCCAAGTAGTGCATGGTGTGTCATGTTCACCAATGGACGTGATTATAGTCAGGGTAAACGAACAGGCAATCATTTACGATTAGTGCGTTTGGGGCAATGAAATTTATCCATGATAAGAGAAAAAAATTCGTGTTTTTGAAAAATTACCTTAATAAATAAAATTGAGTGATTTCTGCTTGATTTAAAAATGAGACAAGAAATGAAAACAATAATATTAGTAATAGTGACAACATTATTTGCAAGCTATGCATTTTCACAAACATGCTCCTCTGGCTATACTAAAAGCAAACCCAATACACAATATATATATGTAGGGGAGAATGAATCATTAGTGGTTGATACCCAGACTGGATTAATGTGGATGCGATGCTCCTTAGGGCAAAGTTGGGATGGTGAAACTTGTACAGGAAGTGTATCAAAAATTATTTGGCAGCAAGCTTTAAAATCAGGTGAGTCACTTAATTATGCGGGTTTTGATGATTGGCGAGTACCAAATATTAAAGAGTTAAGCTCTTTAATAGAGTCAGCTTGTTATGAGCCTGCAATCAATGAAGACATTTTCCCAAATACAGATGTTGGGGATTATTGGGCATCAACTTACTATCTTGGTCAAAGTTCAGGGCATTCCTGGTACGTGGACTTCGAAGGGGGGAAAACTGACACTTATGGTAAAACCAATGACGCAGCTGTGCGATTAGTCCGTCTTGGTGAGTGAGTTGGAGATTGAGTCCAATAAAAAAAGAAAATTTAGCTAAGAAATTAGTTAGTTATATTCGATTCAATTATTCTAAATTAGAATAATTCAAGGGTATATATCGTTAAAGTTAAGGGTTGCCTATACCCACTGCTGTCCCACAAATAAATAGGACACACTAAAAAGCTCGAGCAATTTTTGTTAAACTGTTGTTACCACACAATAGAAAAACAAAGGGCTCGAGCTTTGTCACATAATAACACCGCAATTAATCAATTACTAAAACCCATTTCGAGACATGATTTCGAATCTCTTGCAAAAAAGCATCATACCGGCCAAAA
>JALJPK010000040.1 GCA_022968985.1 Pseudomonadales bacterium
AACTTGATGAGTGCCTTTTAGTTTAGGTTGATGATGTTTTTTTGCCAGCTGCAACAACAATTTAAAACATAGCCAAACCTTACCTATCTTAAATAGGGTTTTGACCTTTTAAACATATTCTCATTAAAAGCAACTCCCACCCCCAAATATACTTATTGCTTTAAAAACCAAAATCATTACCCTGAACTTATGGCTAAACCAAACTCAAAAGGTCCCACGCGGACAGTCGACATTCATTGTACTGCATGCCGCCACATTCTCCTTAAATACAGAAAGGGTGGCAAAGGCGCATTAGTGAAGTGTTTTATACAACGTATCGTCACTAACCATTGTACTCAACTGGGTTTCTGTCCTAAATGCGAACGCCAATTTGGTAGAGAATGTATGGTGTCTGGAGTGCCTGCAATTAAGATTATTTCTGGTAAGGCTCGTATGAAATAAATCCAAAAATCCGTATTTATTTCCCTAATTTCGGCCAGCCCATTTTCGCTTCACCTAAACATCAATTCCTTTTTAAGTCCAACCCCAACTAGTTATTCCTGTCTAACTTTTATGTCACTTATTAGTTTTGTGCTAAGTACGCGCTATGCTGATATTTGATACTTCTGTAGCTCCACCTTTATTGGGTTTGTGCTTAGGGGTTTTACTTGCAACCAAATATAAGGAGTCGATAAAACCCCTTATATTTAAACGCGCTTTTATTCCTATCTACTCAATTAATTTAGGGTACGCATTTTCAATTAACATAATAAGTTGATAATGGAACCATTTACCTTTAGAGGGAGCCATTTCTGGAACCACATCCACAGTGACATCGTTACGTGACTCACCATTAATACACATGGAATCTCCTGTCACTTTGTATGCAGCTTCAGTTTGAGCCACTACGTCTTTTTCAATATCATCTAGTTGATTATAAGCATGGCTACCAATAGCGTAATCGAGTTCATCAAACGAATGTCCATCGGATAATCCTGGTGTACTTACCCAATAATAAGCATCTAAATAAGGTCTTGGTAAATCAGGGTCGGCTTTTGCTCTTTCACCAATACCGGCGTCATTTAAGTTACACCAATGTTTGTGGTGCTCTCTTGTATCAACACGTTTATCTGGGTCAGTTCCCTTAACTCCTTCACCGGGTTTAGGGCGCGCATCACCCAAAGCCCCCCAGCCATTACGTGCAGTATCAATTATAAATCCAATATCACTAAATTTTTGTGTGCCGTAATATCCAGTAGGGTCGGCTGTTGTGAAATACACATTTAATTTATCAATGTACGTTGTTGCATCAACTGACGGGTTATATCTGTAAAAAGAAGATAGCTCTTTTAAGTCCAAATAATCCATCGAATTACTGATTAACGGCTCTTCAGTTGGGGTATAACCCAATACATTCGAAGCAAAACCACGGATCCAATTTAAACCTTCACCATCAATTTTACCATCTGCACCATCCACCAATTGTTTAAAATAACGCACTGTACGTTTCATTTCTCTTTGTAGATAATCTGGAATACCATCTGCATAATTATGGTCTTCATAGCCAGGGTATTCATCAGTCACATCACTTAAAGCATCCCAACCTAACTTTTTGGCACCAGCAATATCTAAATATGTGTAGATATTGTTATTTACTAATGCAGCAGTATGTAGTTTGTTAATCGCCAAACGTAATACACTGGCATATAAACCCAGATGTGGATTACTGGTATCACCTTCACCTAACACAACAGGCATAACCGTAGAATTGTTAAAGTTTAATATCTTGTCACAATATCCACCACTGGCTAAATCGACAGCGAATGGATTAAGCGTATTGTTGTTATTGCCCTCATTACTATCAACAATCATATTGGTAAATGAATTGGGTTCTAATATTGTCACTATTCGTAAACTTGCGTATTTTGCATCGGACAATATTTGGCTGATTGGATTGATGTATTCATCACGATATTTTGCGTAACCCAAGCCGATTGTGTCTGAATCATAAGTCACACCATCCATGCCTACTTGAATTAACTTACCATCACTTGAAAATGCCGAACATTCTCTGTCAGGCATATTATTGAGCACTAATACAATACTCATCGGTGCCATCACACCATTAGATAGTGTTTTCCAATCTTGTTGTTGCAACAAAGCGGCATCTAAATGTTCAACTAAACCCAGTTTGGTTTCATCATTTTGTGCCGTAATATCGTCTATTGAGTTGATCCAAACTGCGGTAGGTTGTTGTTTTACAACTTTCATTTTATCTATTAATGAGTCATCACTGATACGCTCAATTGAATAATCGATTAACTTACTAAATTCTGAATTGTTGTACATATAAACATCACTAAATGGATTACCTAAGGTTTGTAACATTTGTCCAGAAGTACCATTAGGAATATTGGAAGAGCCAAATTCAACTTCAAAAGAGGTGCTTGTTGATTGTATCCCGTCAGATACCGTTATCGTCACCAATCTAGAACCTGTTAATACAACAGGTGCATTGGATAATAAAAACTGAGGACCTGTGGCAAAAACCACCGCATCAACTGACCAAAAATAAGTTAGATTATCACCTTGCGCATCTATTGCGTTGACCAATAAATATGCGCCATTATTGATGGCCAATGTAATCACAGGGGCTGTATTAATAGTTGGAACAGTAACCTGCCCAAAATCTACAACAATTGCAGCGGTTTCAATAAATTCACCATCAGTCACACTTAACATAACTAATTGAATCCCCGTTATGGATTCAGTTATGTCTGCTAACACTAATGAATAACCGGTTCCGATAGTTATATTATCAGCCGACCAGGTATAAAATAACTCATCATTATTAGCATCAACAACAAGCGCTGTTAAATGGTTGGCTGAAACATCGATTGAGTGAATAATAGGAGGGAAATTTCTAAAGGGTGATAAACCAAAATCACTTGAAAAAACTTTTACAGAAAAGTCGGTGCCATCAAATACAGTTAACGTCACTTCTTGTAAACCATAAATACTAGGTTTAAGCAGCGGGTTACCTGACCCAATCTCGTTGCCATCAATGGACCATGTATATGTTAGATCATCACCCTCGGCATCGGCTGCAGTGGCAATTAAATAAAGTTGATCCTCAGTAACAGAAACTATGACTGGTGGAGTATTAATTGACTCAGAAAAATCAAACAAAATATCTATTGTAGAAACATTAATCGAATCAGACACCGATAACGTTATTTGTTGATAACCAATAATATTAGGATCACGGCTATCAAAAGCAAACGAGTTACCTGTGCCGATTACATTATCATTAATTGACCATGAATAAGTTAAACTATCACCCTCGGCATCCGTTGCCACACCAATAAAATGCGTGTCATTCACAATAATTGAACCAATCACCGGTGCTAAATTGTCAACTGTAACCGCGTTATTTTTATCAAAGTCAGTAACAATAATTAGTTCATTAGTAGCAGTACCATCAAACACAGTTAACATCACAACTTGAGTGCCTATATAACCCTCATCAACTTCAGACATCACTAACGTATTATTTGTGCCTATCACATTACCTTCAATTGACCAGGAATATGTTAAAACATCACCGTCAACATCAGACGCTATTGCTGTCAGGCCAGTATTACTAGTAATAATTGCAGTAATATTAGGTGTGTTATTAACTGTAGAATCGGTTGAATCTTCTGTAGTTGTTGATGTAGAAGTAGACTGGCTAATACCTGTAGTTTTGCCTAAATCTGTACTTTCCTCAAAACAACCAGTTAATACAACTGTGGACAGCAAAGCTAAGGCTTGAGTGATTTTGTTAAACAACATTAATTTTCCTTTTAGATAACACTTTTAGATTTTAGTTTTAGATAGGTATGACTGATGTATCAATAAACTAAAGAGTTATACAATCTTAATACGGCGATTTTACTGCAAAGACCTACTTATACTATTCCCGCTTAGTACCCGTTATGTAAATTTAAGAACCAGTTCAGTTTTTTGCCATTTGATAATATTTTTAATCAAAGCTTCATTTTATACATCCTATTTAATCCCTGAACTTATTTATTCTAAAAAAGATTTAAGTTAATTTTTTGCGGTTTTTTGCTTAGACTTGTGGTGTTTTTATAAAATATAAGTTCTCAGCCTTGAGTTAGGATTTATATTATTGACTGTCCATATCAAATTTAAAGTCTGCAGCGTGAGTTATATTATTTAAAAAATGACCCGATTAAATTAAACAGGCCAAATTTAAGGGTTATTTTATTAGGTTATAACTAATTTTGTAGATTGTTCAAATTGTGTTTTTAATAAAATAATCAGCAGTAAACATAATAAAGGCAGCGCTGCTATATTCAGTGCTTGCCAACCTAAAACATTAATCAACCATCCAGAACTTAATGTGGCTACCGACGCCAATCCAAATACCAATACCTCATTGATACCTTGAATATTAGATCGATTTGAATCATTAATAAAACTCATTAACCAATGGCTAGACCCTACGAATAAGAAATTCCAACCCACCCCTAATAATAACAATCCCAAGGTTAATCCCGCCCGATCTGTGGCTATAAGGTTCGTTGCGATTGAAGCAAATAAAACCAATACACCCAAAATGAGTAAACCTGTATTACCTAATTTGTTTGTCAGCCAACCAATAAAAAATGAAGGGGCAAACATACCTAATACATGCCATTGGATCACCCAGGCTGTATCTACAAACTCGTAATTGTGATGCGACATATGTAACGGTGTGGCACTCATTATTAACACCATAACCCCATAAGCTACCATGGCAGTTAATATTGGTTTATACACTTGGCGTGAGGTTTTCTCATGTTTGATTTTTACTTGTATTGTGGCCACTGCTTTTTTAGCGGGCCATTTAATAAAAAACATCAAAATTAACGCGATAATAGATAACGGCATAAAACTTAAAACAGAACTTGAAAACGAGATATCAAAGTATAGATCTTTACTAAAACTGCTTAAATTAGGCCCAATTAAGGCTGCAATAACACCCACAGCCATCAACTTAGACATGGCCTTGCCTCTTTGACTTTCATCCACCATTTCCATGGCTGCAAAACGATAATAATTAGCGCAGGATATAGCATAACCAAAAAATACTGCCCCCACTAATAACAACCAAAACAGGTGATACTGTAAGGCGTTAAAAAAGATAAAGCCAGCGATGATATTGGCCACAATACCTGATTTAAACACTATGGCTCGACCTATTTTGCCCATCAAGATACTTAGTGGAAAAGAAAAAATTAACATCGCTAACATGGTCATCGCCATGGGTAGCGTTGCCAAGTTGTTATTGTCTAACAGATGTTTACCTAATAAAGGTGCCAGAGAGACAAAGATCATGTTGGTGATCATAAAAAACATTTGAGCACCTATGAGTAACCATAAATTTTTATTGTTCATTTTTTATATCTCGTTGTGATGTTTTAGAGAATTCAAACTCTAAGGCTTTAATTATAGCTGGACGTTTACTAACCCTTTTAATCCAAGCAAAAATATTGGGGTACTTCTCTGGTTTAATCCCAAATTGCTCAAGTTTATGGTACCAGCTAAATAGTGCCATATCGGCAATGCTATAATTTACTGCCAAATAAGACTGATTTTTTAAATGACTCTCGATTAATATCAGCTGACGATTAAATTCATCGTTAAAACGTTTGATGGCCAATGTTTCTTTATTCTCAGCTTTGTAATTAAAGTATATCAAGTTACCTGTCACAGGCCCTTGAGCACTCATCTGCCACATTAACCATTGCATCACTTCTGGGTTTTGATTAAACAGATTAAAGCGTTGGCTAAGATACAATAATATCGCTCCAGACTCGGCAAGATAGTGATTATCAAATGCCAAAACAGGTGTTTTTTGATTCCTATTAATTTGGCTAAATTCTGCATTAAATTGACTACCATCCAAAGGCACTGCCTTTGAACTAAATTTTACATCTAACTCAAAAAGCATAATTAACACCTTTAAACTATTGGGTGTATTCCAGCCATAAAGTGTAAACATATATATATTTACCTGATAATTCATTTGTTAAAAAACCAGTGTAAGCTGTTTCAAAAATAATATAAGATCTTAAAAATGACATTGGGTGTATCAGATATGGAACAGTTGGATTTAAATAAATTACGTTTACTTATGCAGGTTGTAGAATGTGGATCATTAGGGCGTGCTGAAAAAAAATTAGGTATACCTAAAGCCAGTTTAAGTAGAAACTTAAAACAGTTTGAAGCGCAATTAAATCTTAAATTGGTTAATCGTGACCAACAGGGGATCTCTCTAACGGATATTGGTAGGCGGTTAGTTGCGCAGTCTTCTCATCTAATTAAAGAGTTAGACCAAATTCAGGATATGCTGGCAGGATTTAATGATCAACCCAAAGGATTGTAAAAAATCAGCTTACCCTTAGAGTTTGGTATCGAATTTATCAGCACAATTATTGCGCAGTATGTGGCAGACTTTCCTGAAATTGAAGTGGATTTGGACATTAGCCATAAACGACGTGATTTGGTTAAAGATAAATATGATCTGGCCCTACGTTTTGGCTTAAATTCCGATGATGAACAATACGTGGCGAAACAAATCATCGAATGTCCTATGTTTTTATATTGTTCCGCTGATTATTATCGAGAGCGCAAACCGAAGTTATTAATTAAATCTTTAAATGAGCAGCCCATTGTTTGCTCTAGAGCTCAGGAAGTATGGAGTTTCACCAATAAACAGGGTGAGAAAATACAACAAACTGTTAATAGTCGTTTTTATGCATCCTCTGCAGCTTTTAAACGAGACGCCGTGATTAAAGGGGTAGGTATTTCACTGTTGCCAGAATTTATTTGTCGAGATGCTGTGATTCAAGGCAAGTTAATAAAAATGGACTTTGATGTTCAGCCTATAAAAGCTGCTTTTTACGCAATTTATCAACCTTCGCATTACCAGAATCCTAAATTACATCGCCTTTTAGATTATTTGTTAAAAGGTTTAAAAGGACTTTAGCCAGTTTTTAGTTAGAATAATCTAGAATGAGCAATATAGGGGATGGGCAATCAATGTAAATAACTGTTTCTGGAAGAATTTTTTCGATTACTCGACTACTATGTATTAATGGCTTTATTGAATTGAGGAAAATATGATATCCATTACCCAACAGGTGATAGACGATGTATCAAAAGGTTTTAAAATACCCTCTGTGCCAGAAACCCTTCTTAAAGTGCATGATATTTGTAATGATAAAAACGGTAACATCACTGAATTAGCGGCTTTAATCGCCTCCGATATTGGTCTTTCTTCTGCTATTTTAAAGACAATCAATTCGCCTTTTTATGGAATGAACCGCGCCGTTAGCGATATTACTCAGGCCGTAATGTTGTTGGGTATGGGATCAGTTTCGACCCTAATTTCAGGAATTTTGATTAAACAAAGTTTTAAAGGGGAGTCGGCTATTAATTTCGAAAGACTGTGGGATAACGCAAGTTTAGTTGCTCAAACCATGGTGTATATTGGTCAGAATATCGAAGATAAAATTCCACCGGAGAATCTGTATAGCGCTGGTTTATTTCACGATTGTGGTATTGCCGCCATGAGCATGCGTTATACCTCAACCTATCTTGATACCTTATTATTGGCCAACGAAGATTACTCAAAAAGCCAAGTGGGACATGAAGATAGATTATACGGAACTAATCATGCAATTATGGGCTATTTTATTGCTTCGGGTTGGAAATTGCCCCGGGATATTTGTGTGGTGATTTTAAACCATCACGAACCCGATTTTTTGGATATCAATAAACCTCATATGGAAAATTTAATGTATGCAACACTTAAAGTGGCCGATAATATAATCAGCAAAATCAACCGTGATCAAAACATTAATGGCTGGGATGAAATAAAAGATAAATGTTTTGATCAGCTTGGTATCCATCAGGATAAATACGATGCTTTATTTGACGACATTGAAGAATTATGGAAATAATAGCCATATTATACTTAGGCGTATGGCATTAAAAACCACATGTAACCCTCTGAATTTACAGAATTAACAGCCTTCTACTTCTTTAATTTTTTCATCTCTGATTTCCATTTTATTACCTATACCCTCAAACCATTCTATAAATGAATTAGAGCATAACGTTCTTTTACCCGATGCCTCTAAAACGGAAATGATTTGTCCTAATTTGTCGTGACTACTAGGACTCATATCAATACAGATACAGTCACCACGTTTATTCGAAGCAATAGGCATCCAATATGAATTCCACCAACTGTTGTTTATTTCAGCATCACAAAAAGATTGCTTGCCTTTAAAAGCACTGTCATTTAATAATTTGTATAACTTAGTCCACTTTTCAATAATTTGCACAGATGACAGGAAATAATAACCATCAAATAAAGCAATAGAGTGATTACTTTGACCATTATTTTGTTTTAATAACAGAATAAACTCTTCTTGAATTTGTATTTTTAAGTTTATTATTTAGAATTATTTGAGTTCACAATCGCCCAACGTTCGTGATCTTTCCATTCTAATCCACCTACTTTTAAATAATTTTTAGAAAAACCTTCTTTAACAAAACCAGCCTTTAAAACCAGTTTAATAGACGCGGTATTTAGTGGTTGAATATTGGCTTCCAATCGGTGTAATTTCAAAGTTTCAAATGCTTCTTTTAAAAGTAACTTTAATCCTTTACTCATAAATCCTTTGCCTTGATACGGCTCAAACACTTCGTAACCTAAATATGCCGATTGAAAATAACCTCGTACAATACCTGAAATGTGAAAAGTACCCACAATGGCATCGGCTTCACTTTCACATACAAAATATCGATTCTCCTGTTTTAAATACTGCTCAAAATTATCAGGTGCAAATGTCCACGGGTTGTGCGTTAAAATACTATTTTCATAACAAACTTTAATCTCAGTAAGATCGTTTGCTGTTGCGGGTCTTAAATAAACCATTTTGACTCCTTATACTATATTCAATTATTTAGAGGTTTAGAGGTTTAGAGGTTTAGAGGTTTTTTACTTAACAATACCTAAGGTTCGCACTTTAGATTTTATATATCAAATTTTAGGTGCCATCACATACAATTTTTCCCTTTCAAATCAGAGATTCACAGGTTTACCGGTTAATCAGCACTCTTAAAACAAAAAAGAGTATATTCACTTTCGTAGAGATATTTAATAACCAAAAACACTGTCAGTATTTAAATACTTAAATACTGCTTTTCGACCTTTCTAGTTAAATGAGTAATTCCTAAATATTAAACTATACCATCTCAATATATTAACTGTAACGGCGGCCAACTTGAGCCTTGATTTTTGTATTTGTAGACGTAAAACAGCAACCATCTAGAGATGGAATTAAGAAAAAACCCTATTGTATTTTGTGTTCACATTAATTTTATGATTTCAAAATAACTAAAAGCATATCTGGGAAGCATTTTTTCGATTACTCGACTATTCTGAATCCTGTATTATTAATAATATTATTTTGAGGCAAATATGATATCCATTACCCACAGGGTGATATACGATGTATCAAAAGGATTTAAAATACCTTCGATGCCAGAAACCCTTATTAAAGTGCAAGATATTTGTAATGATAAAAACGGTAACATCACTGACTTATCAGCTTTAATCGCCTCCGACATTGGCCTTTCTTCTTCTATTTTAAAGACAATCAATTCGCCTATTTATGGAATGAATCGCACCATTAGTGATATTTCTCAGGCCGTGATGTTGATGGGTATGGACTCGGCTTCTACCCTAATTTCAGGAATTTTGATTAAACAAAGCTTTAAAGGGGACTCAGCCATTAACTTCGAAAGACTGTGGGATAATGCAAGTTTAGTAGCTCAAACCATGGTATTTATTGGTCAAAATATTAACGACAAAATTCCACCTGAGAATCTGTATACTGCTGGTTTATTTCACGATTGTGGAATTGCTGCTATGAGCATGCGTTATACCTCAACCTATCTTGATACTTTATTATTGGCCAACGAAGATTACTCAAAAAACCAAGTTGAGCATGAAGATAGAATACACGGAACTAATCATGCGATTATGGGATATTTTATTGCTTCGGGCTGGAAATTGCCCCGGGATATTTGTGTGGTGATTTTAAACCATCACGAACAGGATTTTTTAGATATAAATAAACATCATAACGAAAACTTAATGTATGCAACGTTAAAAGTGGCCGATAATATGCTTAGCAATATCAAACGTGGGCAAAACATTAATGGTTGGAATGAAATAAGAGACAAATGTTTTGATCAACTCGGTATCCATGAAGATCAATATCATGATTTGGGTGAATGCCTTGAAGGATTATTAGAGTAATAACAATATTATACTTAAGGGGGAATGTCTTAATAGCAGCATGTGACCTTCTAAATTGGCAAATTTAACAACCTTCTAACTCTTTAATTTTTTATTGCAGCCTTGTTTTTTTACTGCCTAACTATTTAAAGCATTCAACAAATGAATTAGAGCATAATATTTTTTAGCTGAATCATCTAAAACAAAAAATAACCCACCTCAAAATTCCTGAATTAATTTTTTATCGTAAGCGACTTACCAACCACTGTCTACAACATATGACACACACAATTTAATCTCACCTCTTTTAAATAGGCTAAACCAAGTACTAATAAATATAACAATGTTTTTGGGTCAGGCTTTTAAAAACACATGTCAAATGAGGTGTGACGTGCCAGCGCATACAAGATTCCGCTTCAATTTAATGAATCACAGTTAACAAGATCACTATAAACTCAAAACGTAGTTTCAGTTATTTTGTATAACTGCGGTTTTAAACTCGAAAATTTACAAGTATTTAATTACTTAAAAACTGCTGTTGGATACTGTTGAGGTGAATGGGAAACATCGAAGACAGGGCAGATATTAAACTGTACCTGTTTGATATATTAACGATAACGCTATATAACATGACCTTCTGGTACTCCTTTTACCTTTGTGTGCCATTGCCATTAACACTTGATTTATCGTCGACTTCAGCAATTAAATTGGTAATAGTTCTTCTCGAAATAAAATTTAAGTTTTTAGAGCAAAACACTACACTTAAAAAAATCATTAAAATATAGGTATTAATATGAAAGCAAGTTTTTGGTTTAATAAATGGGAAAAAGGTGAAATTGGTTTTCATGAAAGTGAGGCGAATCAGCTGTTACAAAAGTATGTTGAGAAATTTAACCTGACACAGGCAGATAGAGTATTTCTACCCTTATGCGGAAAAACTCGTGATATAGCCTGGTTGCTTGCAGCTGGTTATAAAGTGGTTGGGGCAGAACTAAGCCAACTGGCGATTACTGATCTATTTAAAGATCTTGTTTTAGAGCCTGTAATAACTCAGCTGGGGGAGTTAATTCATTTTAGTGCAAAAGATATCGACATATTTGTAGGGGACATTTTTAAATTAACCAGTGAAATAATCGGAGCAATAGATGTTATCTACGACCGAGCGGCACTGGTTGCGTTACCTCAAAATATTCGAGGGCAATATACAGCCCATCTAATTAAAATCACCAATAACGCGACCCAGTTACTTATAACATTTGAATACGATCAAACAATAATGAATGGGCCTCCGTTTTGTATTGATGAGAATGAGGTTAATAATCATTATACTAAATTTTATGAAATAAGCTCCCTTGAAAACAAGGCCATTGTCGGTGGATTTAGAGGCAATGTTGAGGCATCTGAGCGAGCTTGGTTTCTTCAGAAGAAGTAAGTAACAACTCATAAAAAAGCCGCGAGTTTGTCTCACGGCTTTTAAATACAGCTGACAGACATAAAAAAGGCCATTTCGTATGTTTTGTCACTTAGTTGGTATTATGGCTGTTAAATATTTGATTATTAGTCGTGTTTTATTCCTTTTTTGCTTAGGTAAAGTTAATACACTTTATCATTCAGCTATATGTCTAGAGCTTAGATAATTTTTTAATAAAGTATGAAGTAAAAAAATAATTTTAATAATATAATTGTGAATAATGATTATATTAAAATTTATAATACAGAACAAAAAATGGTTGTTGGAAATGAATACCTAACCAAAGGTTTTTATTTTTTGTTATCATATTGGTTATAAACCCTATATCAAAAAAAACAGGTATTCTATCTGTTTCAGATTCACCCCAGCCCCAGTATAAAGGTACGTAATAAGGATCGTAAAATACCTCACTCATTAATTTAACATTTTTTAATATGTCGAAGTCTAAAGCAGCATAAACTCTTGGCATTAATTCATAATCAGGAAAATAAGTCACACTAGTTCCGAATGTATAATTTGTCCGTCCTTGGCCAGTTGACCTTAAATTTGATTGGCTATAAGCTGCAAAAAATTCCCCCCATACTTCTCTTGATTCTCCAGGGTTGTCATTCCATTGCTCTTCATCCCAATCATCTTTTTCAAAGGTGGAGCCGACCCGAATCCACTGCTCTTCAATATAACTTTCTGTATTTATTATTTCCCCGGTGAATTCATTATATTCCTCTTCGATAACTGTGACATCTTTTAGCTCATATTTTAAGGGTAAACCCGCAGTATGTAGGTGAGCACCAATAGAAAAAGATTTTATACTGTTGATATCACTTGATTCAAATATTTTGTATTTTGGTCGAATATTTAAGTCACCTATAAAATAGTTTACCCAACGACTGGATAATTGTAATTTATCATTAACACCCACGGCCCAAGATAATCCACTGATATAAATTTCACTTCTATTTAAGGTCATCCCTGTTGGGTCAAACCAAATATCAAGTAATTGATCGTCACTGAAATACCAACGATAATCATCAGATGTTTTATCATCTAAACCAATTTTATCTTTAAATATAATTTCTTTAATTTTTGTTTTATTAATAGTTAATGTAGAGAAACTAGTTTGGATAATTATCAGTTCGGAAGTTTGTTTTATTAATAGTCCTTGTAATCTATCACCACTTTTTAATAAGAGCTCGATTTCGTCTTGTTGGAGGTCTTTTTTATTAATTGTTAATTCACCAAAGTCCGTTTTGATTGTGATATCGTTTTTTGTTTCACTAATTAGTTCACCAAATATTGTATCCCCACTTTTAAGATAATATATTTCTGGAATGGCATAACAGTGAAACGAAATAAAAATTAATAATATTATTAATAACCTATTCATGACAATTCTCCTTTTTACAGTATAGTTGCAAAATGCAATTAAATTGCTATTATTTGTATATAAAAGTGCCCAAGTGTTCATCATGATAAGGCCTCAATGACACTATAAAAATTGGACAGATCAGGTATAAAAATGGCATAGGTAAGAGAAGAAGGGATACTATTATAAAAGAATCTAGTTATGTGTTTGATGATAGTTTGTATTACGTATTCTTAGTTTTCGAAAACCTTTTGAGTTTACCCTTAATGACACTCAATTAACCAATAGGCTAAATCCATAACTGCTTATTTAAAAAATAACTGTCATGAACTTATCTAAAAAATTCAAGCTCGCAGCAAAACAAACATTACTTTAACAAACATAATCATTATCCTGAGTCTATGGCTAAACCAAACTCAAAAGGCCCAATACGTAGGTCGATATACATAATTTTGTAATGGCAAAGGTGTAGTGTCTTTATCATAACGGCTCAAATACAATAAGGGTGGATTAGGTGTGCTGTCGATATTCGTTGCCAATGTAAAACAAAAGCCCTCAAATACAGTAAGGGACGCAAAGGCGCATTAGTGATGTGATTTATTGAACGGATCGTAATCAACTGGATTTCTGCCATTAAGATTATTTCTTGCAAAATACGAATAAAATAACAGCAGGCCGGCTAATTATTTATGCATGGTAAGGCACTTGCTCTGTTATGCAAAAACCTTAAAATCGCTTAAATATAATTCAACAGCACCTCATACAGTTTGTCTGCATTTAATGGTTTGGTTAAAAATTCATTCATAGCTGAATTTAAACATAAGTTGTAATGTGCTTGTGTCGCATGGGCATTAAGCGTGATTATGGGTATATTCAAGCAGATTGATTATTTTGTTTTTCGAAATTACGAATCATTACTGATGTTTGTGTGCCATCCATTTTTGGTATTTCATAGTCCATAATAATATCTATATTCTCAAATTTTTTTCGTAGGTTTTAAACGTATCCTGGCCATTTTCAACAATACTTGTTTTTGCGCCTACTTTTTTTAGCATTCCAGTTAACGTCATTTGATTGATTTTATTATCTTCTACAATCAAAACATGTTTGTTTGATAATTTTTCAAAATTGTTTATTTAGAAAGTTTACTGTTGATTCCACTACTTTCTTTTTGTTTAACTTTTGGTTTTTTACAGTAAACCAAAAAGTGGATCCCTGTTTGATTTCTGAGATCACACCCATTTTCTCACTAAGCAGCTCAGTTAATGATTTTGATTTACTTAAACCTAAACCCGTACCATCAAACTTTATAGTGGTGCTGTTATCTACCTGATTAAATGCTCTAAATAATAAATCATATTTTTGTTTAGAGGTGCCTATTCCAGTATCCATTACCGAGAATTTTAAAGTTGCATTATCCTATGATACGTATTCAACATTTAAAGTGATTGAACCTTGCTCTGTAAATTTTAATGTATTGGTTAATATATTTATGAGTATTTGTCTGATTTTTTAGGATCTGACACCAAATTATCATTATTTAGTTTATCTATATTTAAGAAAAGGATGATTCCTTTTTTTTGCGCAGTTGAGTTAAATACGCAGTATAACTCTTCGCATAATTGCTTTACATTAAACAGCTTATATTCCACTTTAAGTTTGTCATTTTCACTTACAGTAAAATCTAAACTATCATTTATTATATTTAATGATAAATTAGATGACAATTTAGTATACTGCAAAAAACTATATTATTTCTCGTCTAAATTAGTATTTTTAAAAAAATCAGTAATACCTAAAACCTCATTTAACGGGACTCTTATTTCATGCCCCATCGTGGCTAATTGATGACATTTTGAAAGTACTATTTGTTCTGCTTGTTTTCTTAATTCTAAATCTTTTGATAGTGCTTTTATTTTGTTTTTTGCTAAATCATACTCGTTGTTTTGATGTATAATTCGAAGGGTTGATGCTATTTGTTTGGTTATCATCGCACAACAAAATAAACTCATTTCACTTGGGTATAATTCATATATCACTCGACCTAATTGATTATCTGAATTATATAGCGCTTCAACCACAACGGTATATCTATCTTTATTTGGTTTTAATTCTTTTGGAAATACATACTTTGCATCTAAGCCTTTTAGATAATTTAGGTTCTCTTGTTCTATATCATGAAAACTAAGTATGACATCTATTTTTTTAGGTTCTGTCCACTTTGACTTTTTATCTTTTTTGATTGCTTTTGGATAAGCCAAAATCAAATAGTTACTTAAATCCATATAATTCGAAATTTGTGAGTGTTTTTTCATTATTTTTGTATATAACTCTTCAACGTTTTCGACATCGGTCACTTCTTCAATAATGTCTTTTACGAAAAACATATTATCATTTGAATCAATATCTGCATCTAACATCTTGGCATATTCTTTATCAAGAATCCCTCGAATGCTAATAGTGAATAATTCTATAAACATATGATGTTTTATGTCTTTTTCTTCTATTTCTTCTAGTTGGCAAATTGCTGAAAGCCAATCATTATAATTAACATTATTACGTAAATCATTTTTTATTCTTTTACTAATTAATTGTATATAATTATCTTCTAAATCAATTAACCAACGATTTGTTTGATCGATCTTTAAAAAAATTTTAAATATTATTTTTAATAAATAATTAAGGGGTAATATTTGTTCATTAATAGGATCTAATGACTTAGTTATTTCATTAGTAGAATCCAATGACTTAGTTATTTCATTAATAGGATCTAATGAATTTACATTATTATTTGAATCCATCAATTGGTAATAATCTAAACTTTTGTGTGTTTCACTCGATTGCCTTTTTATAAAATTAGTATTAACTATATACACAGGTTTACAAGGGATAGCTAAGACATGGTTAATAGCTAGTTTTAGGGCGAAAACTCCCATTTCAAAAAACGATTGTGAAACCGTACTTAAAGAGGGATGGGTTGTTTTAGAGCCTTCAATATTATCAAATCCCGTCACCGCAATGTCTTCTGGAATACGAATATTACGTTTTTTCAACTCCTTAATAACCGATATCGCACAGAGATCATTTGAACAAATAATGACGTCAGGTTTATTATTTGTATCTGTATTTAATAAAAATTGATTGATTGCTGGTATCGCATCCACACTAGTAAAACTACCATAATATATAAGACCCTCGTTAATTTTAAGTTTGTGTTTATTCAGTATTTTTTTGTAAGTTTTAAATCGACTTTTGGCTTCAGGGTTAGTTAATGGGCCTGTAATAAAAGCTAATTTAGTATGTTTTTGTTCCGTTATTAAATATTCGATTAACTCACCAAACCCACTAACAGAATCCACCACAATCGAGGATTGATTGTCGCTGTAAGCTGAAATATCCAAACCTAGACTTATTATGGGTATACTGGAAAACTTATTAATAACCGCTATAAATTCTTTTTCTGTCAGATAATTTTTTAGGGAAGGGGTTAAAGTAATGATCGCATCAATATTGTCTTTATTTATTAAATCAAAAATCACTCTTTGCTGATGCTCATATTTATAGGCGGGGTTTCCGGGGTTTCCCCCTACAAATAGGATGATATTTACATTTAACTTTTTAGCGAGTGTATTAATTGCATTTACCAAAGCCATATTGTATGAATCACTAAGAGAAACTATTTGCAAACCTATCGTCAGCTGCCGTTCAATTTTATTAGTCATATTACTCTACAAATTGTTATTTTAAAATATTGAGTCAGTTGGCGTTCAATTTTATTAGTCATATTACTCTACAAATTGTTGACCTAAGATATTATAGTCGCTAATTTAGAATTTTTTAAAAATCGAAAAAATATTAAAAAGACGAAAGGTTATGTAAAGACTTGTAAAAAAATACAGACTCTGTGTTTATTTATAACAGTTAATAGTGTTGTATAAATTATGTTACTTGAAGCTAATTGTGTTGTGGATAAGTATCTGTAATCGATTTTTTTTTGAAATAAAAATGAAGAGACTTTTATATATTTCTATTTTTTAAAAAAATTAAGAAAGATAAAATTTTATTAGTATAAAAATTAGGCGAGATTACAATTATTTTATCTTAGTTTATAAAAGTTTGTGGGTTGACTGTGGATAGTTTGCGGATAAAAAAAAGCCGCACTTTTACTGCGGCTAGATTAAAAAAAGTTCAAAAAACAACAGCGTATTCTGTTATTCATTATCCTCTGGTTGTTGTGGCCCTTCGATTAAATCTACTGAATTATCTATGATACTCTCAAATGAGTCTCGACCACCTACAGAAAACATGGTCTCACCCATAAAGAAATCGTGGCGCGCGGCAATTGTGATATCAAGTGGCTCATAAACAGCCCCCACTCGAAGGCCCCAGTCATTGTGTTTAAAGTTATACGTGACACCTAACTCACCCATATAAGGATTGTCATAATATTCGTCGGAGATTCCACCTGTTACTGCCAATGTGCTTTTAAGTCCGTTTTTGGGTGATAAGCTAAATTGAATAACGGGCCCGACCCCAAAAGTAGGCAAGCCTGCTGGTGTATTATCATCATCCACTTCTGTGATGTGCTGAATCAGATAAACTTCCGCTCCAATTGTAAATTGTGGCTTAAATTTTTCAGAAAATGTCAGCCCCAAATTTAAACCTGCTCCTCCAGTCAAGAACGTATCGTACTGCGACTGAGCATTGGCGACACCAAAAACACAGGTGCTTGCAATGAATATAGAAAGATATGTAATTGGACGTAACTGTTTTGTTAATAGTCTCATAAATTGATCCTTTTTTGAGTAAGAGCGTAAACTCTAATTTAGGTGCGAGAAACAATCACCGTTGTTTTCAAAAAAGACTTTACTCTTTGAAAATAAATATCAAAGTATAAGTGCTTAAAAATTTGAATCACATCAACTTTCGCTTATGTCCAAAGACAAATTTACAACTTACATGAAACATTGTTGGTACGTCTAATTAAAAATGGGGTATGTTGTTAAAATATATTTTAACTGCTCAGTATGTAAAAATAATTAAGCGATACCTATTATTAAATCCATCAGAGATAATATTTTTGCTTAGATAAAGATTATCAAAAAATTGAATTATTGCTAGGTGTTGATTGCAGTAGTTGCTCTTTTATATATAGATTCATTTTAATTAATTTATTGCTTTTGTGTATATTTATGAATTAGAAATAACTCGGTATATTGTGGATATAAGCTTGTTTTTATGAGTATTAACATAAATGAGAGCAAGCTCTCACTCACTCTAGATTTGTGTAGAAGAAACACGTTAGTAGTTAGTTAAAATAGACGATGCAAAGGCCGACTTCTTTATTGTCGACATATTCTTTGAACCATCCAACGGGCCATTAACTAAGTAATATTTTTTTAATCTCAACATCAAGTCCATCTCGCACTTGCTCTGAAAGTAATTGAGTTTGTTTAAAATCAATAAACCCTGCTTTAGGATCTGAATACGTTTCTTTATGCTGTCCTAGATCAGTTTGACGCAGCGCTGCTACTTGCTGTTGTACTAACCCTGTTTTATCAGCTTTGATCGCCCATGTCGCAATCTCGCTGCCCAAGTTTGCGTGTCCGCTTTCCTCATTTGCGATAAACCTTAGATTATGGCTCACATTTTTGTTGGTAGCTGTCTCTGCGCCTGCTTGCATTAAACTTGCTGCCAAACCTTCGCCTTGCCAACCATCGATCAAACCTTCAACCGCGAAACGACTTAAAGCGGCTACGCCATTTAGTGGTGCTCGAAATACATCGTCTGGCTTTTGTAATTTAAAAAACTCATCAAAGTTGTGTGCTTGTATAGCGCAGTATTTTGTGTGGGCCACTTCTTGTTCGGCTGAAGTTAATGCTTTTTCAATAAGGATTTGTGGTGCGCCGGCAGCCATTAATTCAAAGGCCAAATTACCAAATGCAAAAACAGCTTCGAATTCGTCTTGTGCCATGTCGGCCCATTTGCCTGCTAAGTTGTTTATCACTGAACGATTTTTACGGTTTTGGTCATTCTCACCCGTGCGTAGCGGTCGGCCTTGAACTACCGTTCCTGGATATTCAAAAAACTCTCCATAAGTACTTGGTGTACGAAATCCTGTACCAAAGGTGGTTTCGTTGATAAAGAAATCGTGACGTATTGCTACGTTAAAATTATTTGGTTCATAAAGGGCACCTACTCGTAGGCCCCAATCATTGTATTTGAAGCGATAAGCAACACCTAACTCACCCATTACAGCGTTTTCACCAAAGTTACCTGCTTGTCCAATCGTGAGAGCCAATACACCTTTGAGCCCTGTTTTTGCAGATATATTAAGTTGTACCAGAGGACCTATCACTGTACTTGGACCGGAGCTGTAATCGTATTGGTTTTCTAGTTGTGTTAAGTGTTGCACCAAAAACGCTTCAATTCCAAAGGTGAAATGTGGCTTAAAACCTTTCGAAAAAGTCAAACCTAAATTGATTCCTGCTCCGCCGCTATATTGTGTTTCATGTTTAGCTATTGCACCGGTTGGTGCCAATGCATACGCTCCGGCGAGCAATATTGAAAGGCGTTTTATTGAACGTAACTGTCGTGTTGATAGTTTCATGTGTGATCCTTTGAGGTGATTCTAATTAAGCTAAAAATACATTTAGCTGACATTCAAAAATATATTACACTTAGGAAAATAAATAAAAAGCATACTTATTTAAAAATTAGAATTACGTCCACAATTACTCAAGCACTTAGACAATTCAGCTACCTTTATGCAACATTAAGGATACGTTTGTTATTTAACGATTTTTTGGAAAAAGTATATTGCATAGAATATATTTTTAGCTTATCTGCTGATTTAGTTTGAGTTAGTTTAAATCCTAGATGCTGATAAAAACCAACGTTTTTTATTTTTCTGTCTAATAATAGCTGTGTGTTTTCTTCAGTTTGTAATCGTCCAACAATACTTTGTAAAACCATTTTACCCTCACATTGCCCTTTAACTTGATTACTCACTGCAATTAACCTGAGATAAGAGTGTGGCTGTTTCGGTATTGTTTTTGAAATTATTTATAATAATCATTTAACTGTTTACTGGATTTTATTATAAGAGTTAAAAATAAAATTAGCCTTTGCTTTTCTATAAGAAAATTAATTCAATTAGATCAACGGCTTGTTTTATATCTTCTTTTTTAAATAATAAAACTGTATATCATTCATAATGATTAACCGAAAAACTGTAAGCCACTTTAATATAAAACAACATAACTACGATTTGTAATAGCAAATTCGACCAATTTAACGACATGATTAAAATCAGCCCTAAGCCTAAACACATTGCCGCGACTATTCGATGTAACGAAACCCAGGCACTATTTTTTAACATGTTTATCATCGACGCCACTAATATTGTCGCCGCCCACGAAATAATAACGGCAGCATAATTTTCGATCTCAAATAACCAAGCAACTATTAATATATGGATATGAATCGAGATAAAAACCCATCTGTTTTTAGGATTATTTTGATAAAAATCATTGGTGCCTTTGGTGAAATTGGCAATTAAACCGGCATTAATATCTAAAATAACCACTAATGCAATTATTGTTTTCCACAACGTTAATTCACTAAAAAAGTCCCAGCCAATAAACAACAGCCAAATACTACTTAATAAAGAGAAACTAAAAATTGCTAAAATTGAAAAAACACTCTGTTTTAATCCAAACACATCATGCATCGATTTAATTATATTAATATCTTTTGTTAACCACATAATTTAAACCTTAAATTGCTATTTTATTAGATAAAAGATTCCAAGACTTCTGAAACTTACTCTTGTTTTTAAATATTAAATAATGAATAGCCATACCATCTAAACTATTAAATATTAATTCGGCATAGTCTTTGACCTCTTCTTTAGAAAAATAGGGTGACAGGTCATTTTGCAAGTTGTTCTTAAATTTTGTAATAGACTTTTTTAGTTTTTGTTTGATTTCACTATTAAAGAGTGACTTGGTAAAAAACATAAAATAAGCAGTAATAAATTTATTATAATTTTCACAGGCATATAATGTTTGTTCACCTAAACCCTCTAGATATTCTTGTAATGAAGTATATTTATTTTCTTGTTGTATAAATAATAAATCTATAAGCAGATCAAATGCTTCAATCAATAACTGGTCAATACTTTCGAAATGATGAAATATTGTTGATTTACTCATGCCTATTTTTTTGACTAAATTACCTGCACTTAAGCCTGATATACCTTCCTCGCCAATCAATTCGATTGTGTGATTTAATATTTTTAATTTTGTAGTATGCATCTTTTTAGTTTTTTAATATAAAGTTCAAACAAATATAGCCATTACTGACCGATCGGTCAATATGTAATTAGTCATATACTATTTGTACTACTGTGGATTCAGTTATAGCCTTTGATAAGATAAGATAAGATAAGATAAGATAAGATGAGCTGAGCTGAGATCAGCTAATTTATGTGTGTTTGAAGGCCTGCATTAACAATAAATCGTTGTTTATTATTAGTAATATTTATACTTTATGCTAGAAGGGGAAAGGAAGGATCTATATTTGAGCAGTTTTTATTAATTAACTATATAAGTCAAAATAAAAAAATACCGCCCACTTAACTATATTATTACTGACAAGTGACGGTATTTTAAATTCAAAAACTAATTATTTATAATACTTAAAATAGTCTTTATTCCAAGATCGCAATATTCTCGTTATTTTCAGTTGAGATTATTATTGTAATGTCTTCTTCTGAGGCTAACTCTGTAATAGCTCTAACGTTATACGTACCAGGTTCGAAATAGGCTGTAACTGTTACGTTTCCGACACCATTTGAATTATATTCTGAAAATACATAATCAGTATCTTCACTCCAAACATCAAAAAATATCCACGTTTTAGTATTTAAAGTAAATTCAATTTGCATACTTTCACTTACTTCAATGAAAAAATAAAACTGCTCCTCGTCATAATCTGACCAGTGTGTTTCGATTGTTTCAAACAAGGTTAAGCTTGCTGGAGGTAGTTGTTGATGTAACGTTAACGTAACAGCCTCTAAGTCGTTGGCGTCTTTACTGTCAACTGACAATGTAAACGCTCCACTTTCACCTAATCTACTGGCTGTCACTTCTATATAATACACACCCGCAGTTAAGTTAAATGTTGATTGTGTACTTTGTTGGTTGTCTAATAATTCAAACTGTTCATCTAATAACATAAATTGAGCATCGTACAAATCTTCTACCTTTATGATGAGATCCAAGGTTTCGGTTACTACTAATTTATATTGAATATTGCCTGGAAAATTGGCTTGGTTGATACCAGAAGAAACAAAATTACCTTCTATTGTTTTTGCACAAACACTTTCTTCACCCATTGCACAATTTAAACTTTTTATTGCAAATGCTAAAACATCTTCAATCGATTCATCGTCATTTAATACCGAGTACAGTGCCTCATTTATTATTAATTGTTCAGCAACCTCATCATATTCACCGTCACTAATTGCATTAATATTTAAAGATATTTCAGCAAGTATTATATTTTCTTTTTGATCTTTAAGAAATTCATTGGGCTGGTTTAAAGCATCGTCATTGTAAACTGAGGTGTTTGACGGGAAAAAAGACAACTGTTTAAATGCATTTAACTGATTGTCGCTGTTAATCATGTATTCAATTAATTTCCAGGCTTCTGCTTTATTTTCAGTTTGCACAGGAATAGCTGCATATGTTCCACCTGCATAGGTTAAAGTATTTTCTGGTAATGTAGACACACCCCATTTACCCGTAGTGTCAGGTGCAATCCAACCTTCTATATGACCTAATAACCAGTTGCCTTGGATGTCAATGGCAAACCGAGCCTCTTTAAATCCATCATACCAAGCGTCATTCCACATACCGGTTTGTGCAATTAAATCGGCATCTTTTAAACGTAAAATATATTCAAAGGCTTTTATTATTCGCGCTGAATTTAAAACATAATCACCATTTGTATCGGTAAAAACACCTTCACCATTTTCAACTTTGCCATAAATCATCGCCCTAAAAATAGACCCTACATTAGCAACTAGATACACATGTGTTGTTTCTTCTTCCTGAATGCGTTCATTATTTTCATCAAATATTAAATTACCTTGTTCATCTAATTTATCCACATAATAAGTAACAGTTTGGTTGTCGCGTAGATATATTCCATAGTCATAAAATGTTTCCCATGTCGACATTACTTCATCAATATTAAACTCTAAATCTTCCATATAATCACGGCGATAAAACGCAACTACAGGGGCTGTATCTATTGGAATAAATTTTTGTTTGCCAGTTGCATCAATACCTTTAGCAACCGCATAGGGTGCTAATTCATCTTTCATTGATTTAAATTCTTCGCTTAAATCAGAAAACAGATCACTTTGTAAATATTGTGAAACCATACCGCCATCAATTAAAATCACATCACTTGTTTTATTATTCATTAAATTTTCATCTAACAAATTATGATGTGTGCCCCAATCATTTGTTGTTGCGCTCACATTTAGATTTTTTTCTAAAGCGATGTCATCAAGAAACCCTTCAGAATCCTCCGAATCGTCAAAATAGATAGCATAATCACCAAATACATCGATGGATACATTGGCATTTAATAGTTCAGCGAACTGCTCAAGATCAGGAATAAAATCATCTAAATCAATATCTGTATCAATCGTTTGCGCAATACTGACAGCGTCTGCATACTCTAACGTTTCATCTTCAGCTAATTGTTCATAGGCTGTTTGTACATTTGTTATTATGCTTTCTAATTCATTAATAATATTATTGTTAATTACAACGGATATTTCTAATTGATATTTTTCAGTTTCATCTGCATCTAAAACAGCTGCATTATCAATTAATAATAAATTACTAGAAATTTCTTTTACAACAATTTGCGCCACTGTGTGAATGATCGAATAAACTTCAGAGTCTTGCTCCATATAATTTTCAAATAATGAAACATCTTGGTCAGTTAACCCCATCATTGCAATTAACTCGGCTTCGGCTGCTGTTGCAGTTAATTCTGGATTAAGTGCCATATTATTTTGTAAAAGGGTTGTCATTGGGCTAACAAATTCTGCATATCCGGCAGGTGCTGATAAAACATAAGCTTGAGTCACTTCGCCATAATCACTGTCGATTGCTCCAATAGGCACTTCGACTAAAATTGGGTATTTATCTTCATCTCCTAAAGTTACAGCAAAACTATACCCACCATTTTCATCTGTCACTGAGGTAGGTTCATCAATATTACAAATGCCATTTTCATTTATATCCAAACATGCAATGGCTCCTTGAATATAACCATCGGCTACTGCACCAACCAAATTAGTAATAGGGGTTGTGACTAGATCAGTATCGGTTTGATCGTCTGTTTTGTCTTCATCAAGTAATCCATCTAACTCGTTACATCCTGCTAACAGGGCAATGGTTGCCGTTAAGGTGATTGTTTTTGCCCTAAAGTTTAACTTTCTCATTTATGTACTCTCGTTGATTTTATCAAATAGTGAGAGTAGTTCCCTTTTGTAAAAATGAGGTTGTTAATACAATTGGGGTATATTTCGATAGGTTATGATTGAGGTTATGTTTTAAATCAGTGTGGCAGTTAAAAGATATTTTTATGTTATTGCTTAGGGTTTAGGTGTTATTTTGTGGGTAACTTTTTGGATAAGTTTTGCATTTTATTACAACTAGAATCTATTTTTAAAAAAGGCTTCATTTTTATGCGGTTTATTATTTTTCATTTGTTGCATATAGTTTTTCTGTTCTAGTTTTTTATTTTTTAGTATTTTTCTGCACGAATCACATCGAGAAGCTGTTGCCCAAATATAACCTTATATAACTTCATACCAATACTTTTGTTGCTGAGCGGTAAATATGATTTTTTGTCCACAATCAATACAATCAAATTTTATATCTACATAGTATTTTTTAAATGGTCCCTATGAGTTACCCACATTCATTTCATTTACTTCAGCATATACGGCACCATCCGGAAATTTACCTGATAGTTTTAATTTTAATTCACGAAGTCGTTTTTCTTTTATGTGGATATCTTTTTTTAAAAACCGTCTTCTTATTTTTAATTTTTTCATAAATTAATTGCTAACATTTATTTTGATACCACATGATTAGATGTCACATCGGCCATTGTTTTACCGTCTAAATCTTTTACTATTGTATTCACCACACTGACAGTATTGCCTTTTTTAATATAAGTAGACGTAGCGATAAAAGTGCCACTTTTGGCATTACCCATTAAGTTTGTATTAATGTTAATCGCCAAAGGAAATCCGCTCATGCCTTCGATACCCTCTATAGGATTCGTTTCAAGCAATAACATAGAAGCGGTGGCATCGGCGAACCAAATGATTGCACTGGCATTAACCACACCAAACGGATTTAACACACCTTTTGTGATGGGCATTTTTGAAACTACTTTTTCGTTTGATTTTGAAACCAGTTCAAATGTTATGTCGCCTTTGTATTGCATTTTTTGATGGTTATGAAGATTATAAATTGTTGTTTTCTGCAACAATTTATATTCTCTTTGACGGACTAAAGTCCGACCTACATGTTTACTTAAAAAGCCACGGGAAACTTCTTCATAACCATATTCACATCCGCAATCATTTCATTGCTTAATATCAAATCAAACGCTTTAATATTTTCATCTAATTGATCTAAAGTAGTTGCACCAATTATTGTGGATGTCACGCCGTCTATTTGATCACACCAAACTAAGGCTAATTGTGCTGGGGTGATGTCGTATTTTTTTGCCACTTCTACATATTGTTTAACAGCATCGTTGGTCATTTGGGTGTCTCTAAACAATTGGTTTTGTTTTGAAATACTCCAACGACTTCCATGTGGTCTTGCGCCATCTATATATTTACCCGATAACACTCCTGCCGCTAATGGTGACCATGGCAAATAAGCGATATTTTCATGAATGCAGTTTTCGATTAGATATGGCCAATCTTTATTGTGTAATAAATTGAATTCATTTTGGATTGAGACCATTCTTGGCAGATTGTATTTGTCACTTAATTTTAGGAACGTATTAATTCCCCAAGGGGTATCGTCTGATAAACCACAATGCCGAATCTTGCCAGCTTTTACGCATTTATCTAAACCTTCTAAAATATCTAACATTCCCTGCGTGTGTGTCTCTGAGTCTTCATCACTAAAACGTACTTTATTTGGCCAGTGTTTACCAAAATGTGGCGAAGTACGATTTGGCCAATGTAATTGGTATAAATCGATGTAGTCGGTTTGCAAGCGATTTAGAGACGCTTCCACCGCTTCAATCACTGTTTTACCAGTAATAGGTGCACCACCACGTATCCACGGCAAACCTGCGCCGGCTATTTTTGTGGCGATATAGGTTTTGTCACGTTTAGCTGGGTTTTGGTTTAGCCAGTTTCCAATTATGCTTTCTGTTTTGCCATAAGTATCGGGTGTCGGTGGCACTGCGTACATTTCTGCGGTGTCGATGAAGTTGATACCCTGTGCTAATGCAGAATCAATTTGAGCATTGGCTTGTTGTTGGTCGTTTTGAAGACCCCAGGTCATGCTGCCTAAACAAACTCTTGAAACTAATAAATCACTGCTGCCTAATTTTGAATAATGCATGGTTGTCTCGTATATAGTTAAGTATTAGTAGTTTTTAACTTTACATAATCATTTTAGTAATAGCGAATTTTAAGATTATAAGTATGCATACATACATATAAAGCTTTGTTATCATTCGCTTTTTTAATTTGGAAGGTTAAACAAATGATTACGTTAAAAAAGCATCCAGTTTTAGGTTTTTCTGATTGGCTTAATGAAGGATTTTGGCTCTTATGTAATAAATTATGGATATTATTAGCTTCAACATTAAGTATTGTAATAGCTGCTATTTTATTACCAATAACAGGCTCAATAATGATCGAGTCAAGTGAAGGTAACTCTTTATTAGTGGCTCTAGGATATTTCTTTATTGGGCTTGGAATAATTATTTACCCTCTATTTGCTACGGGGTTTTGGAATTTTTCCAAACATGCTGATCAAAATCAATTAACGAATAATTATCAATTACGCTTACTTATTTCTGGATTTAATGAAAATATTGCAAAACAGCTTTTATTAGGATTCACCCTTCTAGTATCACATGTGATTTTTGTAGCTGTTTTATCAATCTTAACAATTGCTACTACTGCATTCGCAACTGCTATGGACGTCGATATAACAACAGTTATATTTCAACAAAAAATTAACTTTGCATCTATCGTTTATTTTTTCCTAATTTACCCTTTAGTGTTATCCGGTTTGATTTACAGCCCTAAAATATTACTTTCCAAACCCGAATATAGTGTATTCAGATCTATATATTTGAGTATTAATTGTGTTATATCGAACTATTTTACTTTTATGTTATTTATTATTTTTGGCACTGCAATAATGTTTATTTTATTATTAGCTGTTGGATCAATTCCCGGGCTAATAGCTGGATTAATAATAATTTTGCCTTGGGAAAATCAAGGGGCCGTTCTAAATGTAATGATAAAATTACCGCAAACTGTTGTTCTATTTGGTTTATTATTTTGTATCGTATGGTTTTTTATGTCGATTCATAAGTCTTATAACTATCTTTTTGATGACGTTTAGTTAAAGTTCAGTTTGATCTATTAATATTACACTTACTTGTTACACTTTTTGGACTCTTTATGAAAATCACATCAACTTTAATTTTAATTGCGAGTGTCACATTATCTTTATTGGTTAATGCTGCTGAACCACTGCCAATGCCGCAATTCGAGCAAACACCTGAAACTTTAACCCTTACAGAATTGGAATCGGAAATCCCTAAGTTAAACAGGGCAGTAGGTGCTTACCCGGCTATGTTTTATAACGTCAATCATAAAATGCAGGTATACAAAAGCTGGACTAATTTATTGGGTGCGACCTTAATTTTAAAACCTAATTCTAAAATTGAAGCCACACGCAAAGTACACTTGATCGCAACATTATTTGTTCAAGGTTATAACATGAATGTGATAGGCGCAGCTGATAAAGCCCATGACGCTATAGATTTTTGCTTAAAAGTGGCTCCACAATCCACACAGTGCCATTTATTATCCGCGATGTTTTACATGAGTGCTGATGTTGAAAAATTAGATGATGTCAAACACACATTGGACAACTTACAAACTACATTAGGCAAAAACAAACATGCCGATGTTGAAATTGCGTTAGCTTATTATTATGTATATGCCAATGACTATAACAACGCTTTAACTCAAATTGAGTTAGTTGAAGTATTTTTTGAAGACTTAAAACATGACAGCATCAAGAAGTACCGCCTAAAACAACTTAGAGAAATGAAAGCCGCTATCTTAGATGAACAAGCAAAAATAATGAAAAAAGAGATAATGCAGAAAAAGAAATAAAATTACAAAACATCTTAAATTAACCACCTTCGGGTGGTTTTTTTTCGCCATTAATAACTATACTATTTATATTCCATTATATTAAGTGTCCACATGTTAAATATTTTACTTATTGAAGATTCGGGTGTATTTCGTGAGGTTGAAGTTGCGTTACTAAATAAAATTAAAAACAGTGTTATTACAGTTGCGGTAAATTATAAAGAGTCTTTATTAAAAATTGAGCATGGTGATTTTGATCTTATTTTGTGTGACTACCATTTACCCGATGGCAATGGTTTAGATATTTTAGACTTTGTTAGACAAAACAAAATAAAAGGAAAAAATAATATGATTGTGCCATTTATCATGGTGACCGGTAATAATGATATGGATATTGTAAAAGAGTGTATAACAAGAGGGGTCAATGATTATCTAGTTAAGCCAATTCAAGCCGTAAAGTTTCTAAAGAAATGCTGTTTGTTATTAGAAGTACCACAGCCGAAATTTTAATACTCTAAAATATAGTTTAGCTTAATTTTTATTAATTTATATTCAATTAAAATCGATTTTAATCTTTGTGATATATATTAAAAGTATTCCGCCCATTTTGTTTAGCTTGATACAAAGCTTTGTCTGCTTTTACGTAAACATCTTCAATTTTATCTTTTAGACTTGGTTTTATACAGACTAAACCCAAACTAATACTTAAAAAATTAAATTCTGATTTGTTATGTTCAATTTTTAATGTTCGAATACACTCTAATAATTTAGTGACCACATTCATACTTCCAATAGTGTCGGTATTTTGTAAAATCACACAAAATTCTTCGCCGCCATATCGTCCTAAACAATCCGTTTCACGTTGAATAATATCTTGCATCGCCTTTGCAACTGCAATAATACATTTGTCACCTTCAATATGTCCGTATGAGTCATTATATAATTTGAACCAATCAATATCGATCATAATCAAACTAATGTTTTCATTATCTCGTTTGGCTTTATTTAATGTCATCGTTAAAAATTTATCTAAAAATCGGCGATTATATAATCCGGTTAATCCATCATGATCTGCTAACTGG
Source organism: Pseudomonadales bacterium (assembly GCA_022968985.1). GTDB lineage: Bacteria > Pseudomonadota > Gammaproteobacteria > Pseudomonadales > Natronospirillaceae > Marinicellulosiphila. Next base: position 29,728 of record JALJPK010000040.1, read on the forward strand.
TTAAGCAATTTATTTTTTTCTTGCATCTCCTCATTAATTCGAATCAGTTCTTGTCTCATCTGTGCAAATCGACTCAGTGCTATAAGTTTTGCATGTAATGTAATCGAACTGACTGGTTTACCCAAGTAGTCATCTCCACCAGCTTCAATACCAGCAAGAATGATATCAGGCTTAATGGTTGCACTTAAAAATATGATTGGAACCCAACCCGTTTGAATTTTACGAATTTCACTGACGGTTTCTCTTCCAGATAAACCAGGCATCATTTCATCCATGATAATTAAATCGACGGTTTCTTTATTAAATATTATGATGGCCTGTTCACCTGAGCTTGCACTAATCACTTCTTGATCTAAATTTTCAAGTTCAGCTTGGGTGATCATAATATCAATGGGATTGTCGTCAACTAAAAGTATTCTCATTGAGTTACCTCTTGTAAAATACGAATCAAATCATAACAGTAGTTATTTAATCCACTTATTTTGTCATCGATATTTTTAGAATTATTATGATTTAATTCATTTTCAAAGTCTTGGCAAAAAATCGACATTGAACTAAATGAAAAATTGGCTGCCATCGATTTTAATGAATGCACCGCCCTAGCCATCTCAGCCATATTATTATTATTATTACTTTGAATTAATAGATATAAATATTTTGGAATTTCTTCTACCGCTTTATTTAACAGATCGTCTAATTTCTCTGCTCCCATTAACTTCTTAAAATGTTCTATTTTTTCAATAATCAAAGGGTTAATATTTAATTCAGTATATGTATTGTCACTTTCATGAATTAGCTCATCATCTATCGCTGCAGTTTTTTCTATTTCTATTTTTTTTCTATTATCAAAATAGGATTGTGGCATCCATTTTTTGAGGATATCGACTAAATCACTTTCTTTAAACGGTTTACTTAAAAAATCATCCATTCCCGATTTTAAACATAATTCCTTCGCATCAACTAACGCATTAGCTGTTAGAGCAACAATAGGTGTTCTTGTACTTTTATTGTTGATTTCAATTTCTCTTATATTTTTTGTTGCTTCGTACCCATCCATTATTGGCATTAAACAATCCATTAATATTAAGTCATATTCCCCGTTAATAAATTCTGTTATCGCAAGTTTTCCATTTTCAACAATATTAACTTTAATACCAAAATTTAACAGGAATTCTTCGACTATCACTTGATTTAAATAAGTATCCTCAACAACTAAAACAGTTGCGCTAAATTGAATAACATCTTCTTCATAATTAATATCAATAGTTTCAATATATTCAGGTTTAATTTTATTAAAGATTATTTCGCTTTGAGAAATAAGTTGAGACTGGTAGATTGGTTTATTGAGACTATATATTTGGTGGGTTTTATATATGTATCCACAGTCTATATCATCATCTTTAATCACTAAAATGGGTAAATATTTTAATATTGATGATTTTGATACGTCAGTATAAAATTTATTTAGTGTTCGTTTTTTATATTCAAAATCAACAATAATTAAATCATAAGTCTCAAGACTGTGTAAATCCAATAAACTATTGGCAATATTTGCCCAATCTATATTACCTGTTACATACTTTTCATTGTAAATATCAATTACATTTTTTGAATTATTTAAAATATACTCATAAAGTTCTAGCCCTTTCTTTTCAGATTTAATTATTAGTATCTTTTTTTCTTCTTCCCATATTCCATTTTTATATTCTGGAATTATTGTTATTACGGGTAAACAAAATGTAAATACTGATCCACTAGTGCTGGAATGAGCACCTATTTTACCATCCATTAAATCTACTAATTTTTTACTAATGGATAAACCTAAGCCCATTCCACCAAATTTTCTTGTACTTGAAGAATCTTCTTGTACAAAATTATCAAACAATGAATCTATTTTATCATTACTAATTCCTTTACCACTGTCTATAATTGCGATTATTATTTCATTTTTATCGATATTGACACTGGCTTCAATTAATACAAAGCCTTTATTAGTAAATTTAATCGCATTACTAATTAAATTAGAGAGAATCTGTTTAATTCTTAATTCATCTCCTGAAAATTCAAAATTAAAGTCATGTTTAAAATTTACTAATAGTTCTAACTGTTTAATTTTGGCTTCAATATGAAATGTTTTTATTGATTGCAGTATTAATAATTTTAAATTGATGGGTTTAATATTTAAAGTTAACGATTTAGACTCAATTTTTGAGATATCCAGAATATCATTAATTATCAACAATAATATTTCACCGGATTGAATAATGGTTGAAACGTATTCTTTTTGTTTAAAATCTAAATTTGTTTTTGTAAGTAATTGTGATACACCAATAATACCATTCATAGGAGTACGAATTTCATGGCTCATTATTGCTAAGAATTCAGTTTTTGATAAATTGGCTTTTTCGGCAACGTTTTTTGATTCAATTAATTGTTTTGAAATTTCATTTTTAATGATTATTTCTTGCTCTAAAGTAATACCATGTTCTTTTACCATTTTTTGCATTTCAACAATCGATCGAGATAACTCACCTAACTCATGGTTTTCATTAACCGGCAATTTTGATTTATAATTATCCATCGGTGATTTTTTAATTGTTAACGATATATAACTAATCGTATTAATTATTGATAGATATTTAAAATAGATAAGTGAATATATAATAAGTGATATGACTAATAATAAAATTATTATTTTAAAATCAATTTTAATTAAACTAACAATATCAATTGATTCTATAATCATACTAAATTTAATATTTTCTGAATAATATCTCTTTATTAAAGTAGTATTTACAATTTCATTAACTCTATTCCATTCATTATTATTCCATTCATA
>JALJPK010000041.1 GCA_022968985.1 Pseudomonadales bacterium
AACCATTTATGATTTAACGCCTGTTAGCAATCCATTCTGTTTTTAGGGTCCACTACCAACAATTTGTTAACAAAATTGATAGCTTCAGGTGAAATATTTGGATAATTTTGAATTGTCATTTGGCAGTGATACTTTTGTTATTATTGCGTCTTTAATACTGGCTAACTCCCTGTTTGCTTTTGTCATTTATATAAATTTACGCGGAAAAAAACAAGACCCACACCAATCAAGTATTGATCGTAACAGGCAAATTGACACTGCGATCAAATCCATGGTTTATATGAGTATTGTGGTTGCTGCTTTTGGAATATTAGCCGGATTACTCAACGAGTATGATCTTGATTATTTAGAAGCGCCTATGATGAGTTTGTATTTGCAGTTAATTATTGTATATAGCATTAAAACCCAATTCAAGGCATTTAATATCGATGAAATTAACTTTGATGTTTATAAAATTGAGTCACCAACACACTCAACAAAAGAGGATTAACAATGGAAATCATAGGATTTATATTTGGACTGTCGGGTCTTTCAATTGCAATGATAACTCGAGGACAGATTGAAGTATTAAGAGGAGATTTTGATTTACTTAAAAAGAAATTTGAAGAGGCGGATATTGTTAAGTAATAAATATATCGTAGAAAAGAAAAACATACTCAATCATCCTAAAATTAATTTTAGTATGTAAGAGCAATTGATACAACTTTAAGTATGAATAAAAATTTAATAATAAAGTCGATTTCACCAGATCATTTTAAGCTTGATAATAATCTATCGTATAATTTCGCAGAGATGCTGATATAAAAAAGGCCACTAATTAGTTAGTGACCTTTTAGAAGAAAATCATTTATCGATCCACAATTTGAACTTTATTTAATATAGCAATACAGGACATCTAAATGTGGATGATATTTTTAATATTAATCGACTACAATAGTATAAAACCCAATAAACTTAACACCTCCTTTTGGAGTCAAATCCACAGTAAAATTATATCTTCTATTAAAAACCTCTATTCCTATAGAATACACCAATCCTGATAAGTCATCATGCTTTAATAATATATATTGTATATCAACATCTACATTTTCAACTCCTCTCTTCAATGTATTTAGTGAGGATCCAGATGATAAAAACAATTCATCCAATCCAACAGCAAGTAAAGTAAAAACACCTATAGATACCCCATCAACAAGTACAAAATTCGAATTAGAATAATGGCTACAATCATTAGTGTTCAAACACATATAATTTAACTCCACTATATTATCTCCTTCCTTCCTAACCGCATCCCACTCAACATTTCCATTATCAATAGTTTTATAAAGTTTTGTTTTTGTGAATAAATTAACTTGTTCGTATTCATAAATCGAGCTTAGATCCCATACATCCTCATCAATCTCATTATTACAAATGGCTATAGAATTAAATTGACTCACTAAATCTTCATATTTTTTATTATACTGTTTTTTTGAATTATCATAATAATCACACTCATATAATGACGAATATGAATAACTAGAAACAAATAACAATAATAGAAATATATATATTTTCATCTAAACCTCTCAACAATTTGTTTATTTTAATTTCATCTGGATTATCAAAAAATGGGTGTCGATTTTAGATATTTAGTTACATATTAATACTTATGATTATTTCGTAACCATTAAAATCAAACCAATCAATAATACCACTCCCAACATTATTATAACTAAATCGGAAAAACCCTCTTTTTTATTTAGTTGATATTCAACCATCATTTTATCACAATCATCTGATGTAAATTCATGAAGACAATTACCACAAGCTAAAACACCCTTAACTACCCAGTAACCACATGAGACACATGCATATTTTTTAGATATAGAACCTAATTTTTTCATATGTAAACCTTACCATTACTTCACGGTATACCCGCTATCAAACGGGGAGCTAATTAATGAGTTCAGGGATAGAAACCCCAATTTAAATAGACCAAAAATCAGAATTTAGCTGAAAACCAACGGGGTCGTGTCTAGCATCTTGACAAGACACCAACTAAAATCCAGTCTAACTCTCCTTAAATATTCCGAGGATCAGGCCATTAGTTTGAGGTAGACATTCAAACATCTAACAAAATAACAGGGGCGCACCTAGAACCCCAAACAATATAAAAAATTTAGTTGTCAGGGCAAGCCCTGACCTACAATCAACAAATCCCTAGCCTAAACAGCCAAACTAACAATCAGCAATAACAACAAAACCGCACTTATACCCTGCCAAAACAAAACCGGATTACGATTCATTAAAGGTGTATTCGTAAACCTTAAAAAGTCTTTATTCGGATTTTTTAAATCATATAAAAACTCTGACAAATTTTCATAACGACTTTCTGGTTTCATGCTAGTGGCTTTTCTTAATGCGCCGTCTAACCAAATAGGGACTAACGGATTATGTTGCATCGCCGATGTATATTTTAGTTTTTCAAATTGCTCTACTCTATTCGGTTTTAAAAACGCATCACCATAGGGTAACTGTCCTGTTAGCATTTCATATACTATTACCGCCAATGAGAACTGATCACTTTTTGCGGATCGAACTCCACCATAACGATACTCCGGTGCGCTGTAATGTAACGTACCTAATGCATCTTCGCGTTTTACGGTTGTGTGTATTTCATCAACACTTGCAATCAAACAACCACCAAAATCAATAATAGTGGCACCGTTATCACCTAATACTATATTCTCCGGTTTTAAATCTTGATGTAAGGTTTCTTTACGATGTAACGCTCGGATGCCTTTTATCATTTGTGAGACTAATTCGATGGTGTCTTGAATGTCTAATTGTTTACGTTCATCAATTAATTCACGTATGGTTTGCCCAGGTAAAAACTCGGTTAAATAATATAAAAATGTGCGTTTTTTAGGTTTGATCACTTTAACCACATTGGGGTTATTTACACGCAAACCAATCCATTCTTCAATAATAAATCGCTCTATATAAGCTGGGTCATCTTGGTAGTTAACAGATGGAGTTTTCATTACTAATGTTTGATCGTCTTCGTTTTTTACAATGTAGATTTGACTGCGTTCACTTGCATGAATAATTTTTTTAACTTCAAGACCATCTATTTTTTGCCCTACTTCTAAGTCCGGTGGAAACGGCAAATCTTTTAATGACGCCAATACACCCTGTTCGGTTGCTATATCAAGTTTTTCGATTTTTAAGGCCTGACATGAGATATTGTCGTTGCTGCCGACATCAAAAGACTGTGTTTTTAATTGTTCACACAATACCTGCATGTCTTCAATATTATTGTTAATTATTTCTTTTATTTCATTTTCTTGTAGCCAATCGTGTACACCATCGGTGGTGGCTAAAAACACATCACCTTGTTTGGCGCTGTGTTTTTTATAATCCATATCTAAAGTCACATCGGCACCAATCGCTCGAGCTAAATAACTTTCTTTTTTAGATAAAATGGTGACATGATCTCTAGTTAACGCTTTTAACTGTCCATCACGATAACGATAAATTCTTGAATCACCCACATGAAAAATATGCACTTGATCGGACTTTAATATTACAGCTGAAAACGTAGTTAAATACCCTCGCCCCGCCACATGAGACTGTCCCATACTCCACAACCAGCGATTAAGTGATTTTAAAACCGATGAACCTGAACGTTGTACACTCCACGAATCAGGAGTTGAAAAGTAATCATTAAGAAATCCTTTCACCACTAAGTTAGACGCCTCTGCCGCGCATTCTGCAGCACTCACACCATCGGCGATAACCATCACCACGCCTTTAGCAGCAAGTGCGGAATCCTGTGGAATTTTAATACCTAGACAGTCTTGGTTTTCTTCTTTACGGCCTTTGTCAGAAATAAATCCTGTACGAATGGCTAGTTTTCCAGATATATTTTCAATGGTCATATAGAAGCCTTAACTGCTAGTGAGTTTAAATAGTTTTTAAATAAAAAAGGATTGTACATTAGCTAATACAAATTTAGTGTTTATTATCTGTGATGATTCTTTAGCTAATTTTGTATGGACATAAAACAGGAGATAAAAAAGAAAGGAAAATAGAATATTAAAAAATAAGCAACGAGTTAATGATTAACTCGCCGCTTAAATGTAAAACTTAACTTAAATCAATTTTTTGAATGGTGCCATCTGCTAATACTTCGGTCATATGCCCTTGTGGTTCATCTAAGAACAATGCACATAAAACAGCAAAACTAATACCACAGGCAATCACAAAAAAGAAAGTAGAGGTACTAACAAAAGAGAATACCAATAAGAAAACAACCGCACCTACGTTACCATAAGCGCCTACTGTTCCTGCAATTTGACCGGTTAATTTACGTTTAACTAATGGTACCACTGCAAATACACAACCGGCTGCTGAACCTAAAAAGAAAGAACAAACCATCATACTCATTACAACTAATGATAAGTGCCAGCTCTCAGTAATTTGTGACATAACAAAAAATCCAATTGCAGCGCCTGTTAATAAAATAACCAATGGTTTTTTACGACCAAATTTATCACTGATAATACCGCCTGATGGACAAGACAATACATCCACGGCTGCGAAACTTGCACCAAAAATAGACACTGACATACCCGCTGCTAACCATGTTTCTTTACCACCAAAATTCATGGTTTTAAAATAATCAACCAACATTGAAATAACAGCTAACTCAGCACCAAAGGTGACGGCATAACCCACACTTAAAATGGCCACTTGTTTAAACTTGTATTGTAATGCTTGATCCATTGGAGCGGATTGTAACATCGATTTATTTACGCTAAATAACACTCTTGCTTGATACATATATAAAGCCAACAACAACGCATAAATAATGTAAGACGTAGTATTACTAATTAAACCTGATACTGCTTCAGCCCCTGGCTCTAACCCAACATTAATACCCGCTTCAGTTACACGCCATGTTAAAGCGGCAAGTGAACCGACCATTGGAATATTAATTAATAAACAAAATATAAAATCACGTTTACTTGTTAGCTCTAATCCACCAGATTTATTCGGTCTAAAATAAGTCGAGCCTGCTGGTGTATCGGTCATTTCACGATAATAAAAAACCGAATATATCAAAGCAATCACACCGGTTGATGCAATGGCATAACGCCAAGCGTTTTCACCGTCACCAAACACATGCGCCGCAACAAAACCTAATGTAGCCGCGCCTACTGCTGAGCCCACATTACCCATACCTTTATAAATGCCTTCAGCCAAACCTAATTGTTTTGCTGGAAACCATTCACTGATCATACGAATACCAATTACAAAACCAGCACCAACAAAACCCATTAAGAATTTAGCTAAGGCTAATACTTCAAACGATTGCGCCACTGCAAAGAAAAAACATAAAAAAGCGGTAGCCAATAACATAGCCGCATAACTTTTACGTGGCCCGTATTTATCAACCAACATACCTGTCACGATTCTTGCGGGAATCGTTAACGCTACGTTTAAAATTAAGATTATTTTCCATTCATGAGGCTGTAGATTTAATGCCGCTATGATTTCATCTTTAAATGGCACATGGCTGAACCATACTAAAAAGGTAACAAAGAACGCAAACCAAGTCATATGCAATACTTTTGCACGACCTGTAAACGATAAAAAACTGGATTTTAAAGTACTTTGAGACATTGAATCGTTGATCCTGAATAGACTAATTAACTGTATATGCAACAAGTAAGCCAACAAATAAACCCTTTAAAATCAACAACTTACAAAGGCAAGATACAAAAAAGCACCAGAACAACTCTTTTTGTCGCACCAGATTTGCTCAATCTAGTTATTTAATAGGTAAACACGTTTAAATCACATTAAAACAAACAAAATTTTATGACTCTCACATGCTTTGTATACTCTTCTTGCACAATGACTTATCAGTATGTGTTGAATATTGTGCAGTTCGAGCCAATACGTGAGCCAACGACAAAGTGAATTGGGTGTAAATACTCTGCAAATCCTTTCTTTCATCACCTAAAAACAATATTAAAAATACTACACAGCAGAGCCTGTACTTAATTTGAGACAAAATCACACAAGCTAAGGTTAAACTCACAATTAAAATCAATAATATTTTCTTACGGACAAATTTATTTGATTAATAACCACTAGCTCAGAATCAATTGTACAAAAATAAAGCCAATTCAAAATAACCATTTGATTAAATTGATCACTATCTTGTGCTTGTACTGATGTGTTAAATACTTCGAGCTTTATATAAAGAATATTATAAAACTGATAAGACGGCCTACTTGTAATCAATGTAACTTCGTATATATCAAACAAGAAAAACTTGTATTAACCCTTTCTAATAAATCCTACTTATGACATTTGTCACATACATTGATGACAAAACAGACTAACTTTTTGAGTCGCTGCCAACTAAACTAATTAGCATATTAATTAATTAAGTCTCCAATATGAACATTACCGTAGAAGTGCAATCGCTGTCTTACCGATACAATCAAACAAATGTGTTAAATGACGTCAGCTTTAAAATCCATACAGGTGAGTTAATTTGTTTATTAGGCTCAAATGGTGCAGGTAAAACGACACTTATCAACTTAATATTAAATCGCTTAACATTATTAGAAGGTCAGATTCATGTATTTGAAAACGACATCAATAACAACGTCAAATCTAGCAACAGTAATGTGGCACAACGTATTGGTGTTATGTTACAAGACAGCACCGCACCCGAACGCGCTACAGTAGTTGAGTTAATTGAGTTGTTTGCCAGTTATTATCCAAATCCGCTTGATACTGAACAATTAATTATTGAATTGGGTATTAAATATATTGAACAGCAGCGTTTTGGTAAACTATCTGGTGGCCAAAAACAAATTGTGTTATTCGCTTTAGCGTTATGTGGTGATCCTGATTTATTATTTTTAGATGAACCCTCTGTTGGAATGGACGTAAATGTTCGAAGAACGTTATGGAAAATAATTGAAGAGTTAAAAAGCAAAGGCAAAACAATTATTTTAACCACCCATTATTTAGGCGAAGCCGATCATTTAGCCGACAGAATTTTAGTATTACAAAATGGAAAAATAATCGCCGATGACACCCCCGATGTTATTAAAGCTAGATTTGAAAACAAACATATAAAAGCCATCAGCAAATTAAGTATTGAGCAAATACAAAATTTACCCTGTGTCAGCAAAGCGCAAAAAGTAGGTAAGTTTTATGAAGTGATTACAACTAATGCACAAAATACGTTAAAACAATGGTTTGTCGATGATGACAACCTACTTGATTTAACAGTGACATCCACAAATTTAGAACAGGCATTTATTCAAATGATGCAATCGGATGAATCTGACAAGTCTTCTGACATTTCCTCAAAGGATTTAACAGTGACATCCACAAATTTAGAACAGGCATTTATTCAAATGATGCAATCGGATGAATCTGACACTTCCTCTGACATTCCCTCAAAAACAACATCAAAAACCCCTTCCCTTAACTCAACTATTAATTAATAAGGAGCTGACTATGTTAATTCAATCATTACAACGAGAATGTGTTTTAGAGTTAAAATTGGCAATAAGAGAACCTGCGTTTATTATTCCGACTTTATTATTTCCATTTATGTTTTATGTATTTTTTGGACTATTGTTTGGCCAATCAGACTCACAATCAAATAATCAAGTGGCCACCTATTTAATGCTCACTTATGCAGTGTTTGGTATTATGGGACCCTCTTTATTTGGTTTTGGGGCTAACATTGCCATGGAGCGTGACAAAGGCTGGTTGGCTATCAAACAAGTTTCACCTGTGTCCGCCTTACAATTAATGTTTGCAAAATTAAGCTCGGCGCTATTTTTTGCTTTTATCATTATTTTAGGATTATTCTCTTTGGGTGTCTTATTTGGTGGTGTGTCATTAAGCTTTTTTACTTTTGTTAATTTATTATTTATCTTATTATTAGGTGTATTACCGTTTTGTGCGCTTGGTATGGCCGTTGGGTTTTGGGTAAATGGCAGCGCAGCGATTGCGATTATTAACTTAATTTATTTGCCAATGGCATTTTTATCGGGGCTTTGGTTACCTATTACAATGTTACCGCAGTGGGTTCAAACACTTGCACAAGCACTACCGCCTTATCATTTATCACAACTATGTTTAAATGTGATCGAGCAAGGTTTAGCTCAAGCTAATTGGATTCATATATTGGCCTTAGTTATCAGCACGGCAATATTTTTAGCTATTGCTATGTTAGGTTATAAACGAACAAACACTAAATAATTTTAAACAGTAATTAAAAGACATTTAAATATGCTAATAAACTTAATTAAAAAGATTGATAACTTGTTATTACCCAAAGAACAAGATCTGGGTCTTACACCATATTTTTTATTATTTTATCTGTTTTTTTTCTTTGGTAATTTTATATTCGAGCCTATTTATGGATGGGCTATTGTTTATGTTGTTGTTAATGTTATTGCTTTTCTTTTTATGTACTTTAAAGCATTTGATTGTCACGGCAATAATAAAAACCTCACAATATATTTATTAGGTATTTTTATTATTGGTGTATTAATGTCACAAATCAATATTGGTGCTAGTACCTTTTTTGTTTTTATATCGGGTTTTACATCGGGTTATAAAAATCGAAAACAATCGTTTATTGCTTTAATTATTTTGTTATTGTCTATTTGTGTTTATACAGTTATCAGCCAACAACCTATATTCTTTTGGGTACCTGCAATTTTTATGTCGGCAATGATTGGAGTGATTAATATCCAACAAGTTGAAAACTACCATAAAAACAAAGCCTTAAAACAATCTCAAGAAGAGATTCAAACATTAGCTAAAATGGCTGAGCGTGAACGTATCAGTCGTGATTTACATGATTTATTAGGCCATTCATTGTCAGTTATCACATTAAAAGCTGAATTAGCCGTTAAGATGATTGATAAAGGCAAATCTTTGTCCGATATTAAACAAGAAATAAAATCCGTTGAACTGTTGTCACGAAGCACATTAGCACAAGTGCGTGACGCAGTTAGAAATTACAATCAAGCCAAAATCAAAAGTGAATTATTACATGCAGTTGTCGCCACCCAAGCAGCAAAAATCGAATTAATTCACGACATTCAAATACACAATTTAGACTCAACGATTGAAACACAATTAGCCTTAATTATTCGTGAAGCTATTACCAATGTTGTCAGGCACGCCGATACTAAAAAGGTTTGGGTTAATTTAACAACTAAACAAACACAATTAATATTAGAGATATCCGACCAAGGCAACACAGACACTTTTTCAGCTAATAACGGTTTAAGTAATATGTTGACTCGTATTGAAAAAATAAATGGTAATTTGTCTATTCAAAACCAACCCAATACTAAGCTGACTTTTAGCTGCCCTACTCAACTAGACCCACAACAAGATAAGCAGCTAAATATACAACACAGTGAGCAGCAATTATGATTCGAATTATTATTGCAGAAGACCAATCGATGATTCTCGGTGCGTTATCGGCATTATTAGATTTAGAAGACGATTTAAGTGTGATAGGCAAAGCCAATAACGGTGAACAAGCACTTAAATTAGTTAATGAGCTTAACCCCGACATTGTATTAACCGACATTGAAATGCCTATTATGACTGGTATAGAATTAGCACAAGCCATTCAAAAACAAAAACAAAAACACTCAACTAAAGTAATGATACTCACCACCTTTGCAAGAGGAGGCTATTTAAAACGTGCAATGGATGCCGGTGTAAAAGTTAATTTATTAAAAGACTCTCCCTCAGATGTTTTAGCCGACTCAATAAGCAAAATCTTTGCCGGTAAAACCATAGTTGCACCGGAATTAGTGACTGAAGCTTGGGCAGAAACCGACCCTTTGAGCGATAAAGAACGTAAGATTTTAAAATTAGCCTATGAAGGCAAAACTACAGAAGAAATTGCAAAGGTGATTTGTTTATCACCAGGCACAGTTCGAAATTACTCATCAGAAGCGGTGTCGAAATTAGAAGCAAAAAATAGAATTGAAGCGGCGCGAATTGCTTGGCAAAAAGGCTGGTTGTGAGTTTTTTGGGGGATTACTTTTTCTAAACTACATACCAAAATTGCATTTTAATTTGTAGGTCGTAATTTATTGCGACTAATTTTGAAGGGACATTAATTTTGTTAGAATAAATTCTAACCCACATTAAATTTGTGGGTCGTAATTTATTGCGACAAGTATCATTTAAAAATTAGTGATTACAAGGTTATTCAAACTTAACCTTAAAGCCCCTTAAGCAGCCTAGCCGCTTCCAATGCATAATAAGTTAAAATGCCATCGGCGCCTGCGCGTTTAAAACAAATCAACGATTCCATCATTACTTTTTCTAAATCTAACCAACCGTTTTGCGCAGCCGCATGATGCATGGCGTATTCACCTGATACTTGGTAAGCAAAGGTGGGCACACCTAATTCATTTTTCACTTTAGCTACAATATCTAAATACGGCATACCAGGTTTTACCATAAACATGTCAGCGCCTTCGCTTATGTCCATCGACACTTCGCTGATTGCTTCTAACGAATTAGCTGGATCCATTTGATAGGTCTTTTTGTCTGCTTTGCCTAAATTGGCGCTTGAGCCTACTGCGTCTCTAAAAGGTCCGTAATAACTGGATGCGTATTTAGCTGAATAAGCCAAAATATTGGTATTGATAAATCCATTTTTTTCTAAGGTTTCTCGAATAGCACCGATACGACCATCCATCATATCTGATGGCGCGACAATGTCGGCACCGGCTTGTGCGTGTGACAATGCTTGTTTGCATAACACTTCAACGGTGATGTCGTTTAATACATATCCTTGATCATCAATAATGCCGTCTTGGCCATGCGTGGTAAACGGATCAAGTGCAACATCTGTAATCACCGCCATCTCTGGGAATTTTTGTTTGATTGCTCGAACAGTTCTTTGCGCCAAACCTTCTGGGTTATAGGCTTCTTGCGCCATTAACGACTTGTCAGTAGCGGGAGTTACTGGGAATATAGCAATAGCAGGTATACCCAAATCTACCATCTCTTGGGTTTGTTCTAATAATAAATCAATCGATAAACGATACACACCAGGCATTGAGCTGATGGCTTCTTTTTGCTTTTCTCCAGGTAATACAAATACAGGCAAAATTAGGTCATTAACAGATAAGGTATTTTCTTGAACTAAACGGCGTGTTGCAGAAGTAAAACGTGTTCTACGTAAACGTGTTGCTGGAAATTGACGATTCATGTGGTAACCCCTTAAATATAAGTGGTTATCATAAGGGCTTGACCAAATAGTCTCAAGTTAGATTAACAACCATCCGCATTAATAGTGATTAACGCCTCATTACCAAACTTGTTAGGTGCTTGATAATAAAGTACACATTTAAATGAATCACTTAATTCACTGTGATTTTTGATTTTATTTAATGTGCCTAGTTCAATTAAAGTTTTCTCTAAAATAGCCGTTAGACCCGATTTATTTTTTATAACCCCATATTGAATCGAGACATCAATATTGGCTATTTGCATAGTAGCATTAGGTCGTCGTGCGGTGTTTTCAATCATAGCTAATGCAAACACTTGAGTATTAATGGCGTTAATGGCCATTTTAAGTTGATTCAGTGAAACTGCATTTGCTTGTGTGTGAGCTTTTGTAATTGATTCCACACCCATCGCGCTGACAGTACCTGTCATACACATAATTACAAGCATTTCTAAAAGAGTTAAGCCAAAAATACGCACAGAATATATCTCGTTGGTGGTTTATTTTTGACAGATTGTATCTGGATGTAAGGAAGATTAAGCGTAAGGAAATGTTAACAACTAGTTTTTGAGGGTTGAACAGTGGTAAGAGATTTATTATCTATTGTGTTTATTTGCTGTACTAATTTACAAGTAATCACAACAACTGTGTTTAATGATTAAAACATAACCCATTAAAATATTTAACTATTCAAAATACAGTTATCCTTTTTTTCAGCAATCCTTTGCCAATTTATATCAATTAATGATCTTTATATTTGTAAATTTTAGTTTGATTACGCCCAGAATTTTTAGCCTCAAACAATGCTGCATCCGCTCCTTCAATCCACTGATTGTAAGTGCTAAGTTTTGTATGAACTTCATAAATCCCTAACGATATAGTGAGTTTAATCTGTTTTCCGGCATAATATATCTCACTTTTTTCTATTACTTTTCGTAACCTTTCACAAAATACAATTGAACTTTTTGCATCGGTATCCACTAATATAATAGAGAATTCCTCTCCACCATACCGCCCTGCTATATCTGTATCCCTTAATGTTTGAGTTAATGTATTGGCTACCATTTTTAAAGCGGCGTCACCTGCTTGATGCCCAAAAGTGTCATTTACTTTTTTAAAATGATCAATATCGAGCATTACTAATGAAGACACCCTGTTGGTTCTTGCAAAACGATTAAACTCCCCTACTAACGTTTCTTCCCAATAACCTCGGTTATACATTTGGGTTAATACATCGGTTCGGCTTAATTGTTTTAACTCTTCTGTCACCTTTATCGCTTCTAATTTATTAACTGCAGTATCCGTTACGTCGTAAACCAATATAGCGATTTTATCAATTTCACCACGTAAATCTTTAATAGGTATAAACGTACAATTTTGGTACATAAACTCAGCAACCCCTGTAATAGGGCGATTATTTTTAAATTTAAAAATATATGGGTGTTGTTCCCAAATGGAGAAAGCATGATTTTTTAATTTAAAAACAGTGTCGGCTTTATGTCTGAGCCAAAACTCATCCATATCCTTAAATAATACAAAAATACAGGCATCAATGGCGTCCTTAGAATCAATACCACTATGATTTTCCATAAATCCATTCCAAGATTTAATTTGATACTCTTTATTAAGCACTACTACTCCCACATCAATGGTTTGTAGCATTTCAATCATCCAATGGAAATCTTGAAATTGATCTTGTTCTTGCAATTGCATAGATTACTCCATCAAATAATCAATTTTATCTTTAAGCACCGACAATGAATCTTCAGTAAATAATAAAAGTAAATCACAGTTAATATTTCGATTTTCTATCGTGTAGTTAATCTCGATTGCCAAAGTTTGTTTCCAGCGTTTTTTTGCAGATTTAATCAATTCGGGTACTTTTATATGTTGGCCCAATATAACAGGTTGACCTTGTGAAAACTTAACATCTAACTGTTCGGACACACCTTGTAAACAAGCACCAATTAAAATATTGGCAATATCCATTAACAATTCTAATTCAATATTTTTATCTATTACCCCTTTAAAATGGGTTAACTCTGCAATATCACTAAAACTAGTATCATTAAAAATCAACAACGCTTCGCCAGCAATGTTTGAGCCTATAAATCCCTGACAAACCGCCGATACACTTTCGCTATCTTCCAATGAACTAAGCGCCATATGTAATTCTGATATTTCTAATAAATTCACATTAGGAATAGGTAAGATGACATATACATCTAATAATCGAGCTAGTAAATCCGCGGCCCGCCCCATTGCTACATTAGATACTTCTTGTAGACAATCACGTGAGTCTTCAGAAAATTTAATTGCTTGTGTCATGATCAACTCCTAGCCGATTACACCGTATTGGGTTAATACTTGAGTGACTTTTTCACGATCAACAGGTTTTTTTATAAAATCTAAGGCACCTAGTTTTTTAACTCGTTCATAAGCTTCGGGTTGAATATCTCCTGAAACCACAATCACCATTGAAGGTAAGTCCTGAGCTTTAATCACTTCTAAAGTGCCATAACCATCTAATACAGGCATGGTTAAATCTAAGAACATGATTTCGCCTTTACCACTTTTAATGGCGTCAAGCGCCTCTTGTCCATGACTAGCAAATGTCACATCTACGTCCCAATTTTCGGGCAAAGCGCGGTTCATTTGTTTTCGTGCAAAACTGGAGTCATCACAAATAATGATTGGTAAAGCCATAAATCACCTAGTGTTCAAATTTAACTATAACTAGAGTAAAGGCTATATACAGGGGGTTCGCAAATTAAAAATATTACATTATGTAAAGCGCTGAAGGCGTTTCTCACATCCTTGTGAGTGAAGTTTTAATTATTCGACAGCAGTAGAAGGCATCATAGATTCTAAGGTCTCTTTTAATTTTTTACTCTCGCTGTATTTTATTTTAACAAAACGTTTAGTTAACCAATATTTACCTGCATTATCTTGGTAGACTGAAAAATTTAGAGCATCAGGTAATACATTAAATTCGCCTGGTTTAATCGTAAACATAATACTTTCATCACTAACATGTTCTTTAACTACACCTTTTAAATAATAGGATTTAACTACTTCGTAAGATCCTGGAGCAAATCCATTAGATACAACGTATTTATTATTTAATGACATCGTGACACTTTTAGTTATTTTTTGTTTAGTGCCTACATTAACAATTACTAAAGAAAGTTTATGATTAATCAATTGTGCAATGTTATCCGGTGTATTACTTTTTTTCAGATATTTTAGAGGAATAACTAATACACCTTGATTATTATCAAAGGATTTTTGAAATTGTGCAGTAGTATTACACGAGGAAAATACTAATATACTTATTAAACAGGTTACAACTACTTTTAACATGATCGGTCCTTAAGGGGATTTAAAGCGCGCCATGGTAAAACAATACTAATTAATTGCAATCTTATTTAAGAGTAATTTTATTGGTTGTTAAACTTATAAAGTATAACAACCCAAATATTCTAAATTTTATGACAGCTACTTAATCCTTATAACCACTATTTTTTAATAGTTAGGTTAATTTAGAAAACCCCCACAATACCTAATACAATACTTTGGAAACCAAATTGACCATCTTCATTGGTTAAAAAGTTAAAACTCGAATCTCCATCAATTTTAAAATTAAATGACTGAAACCCAGCTTGTAAACGAATATCAACTGGTGAAAACTCTTCAATAGGCAATTTATAACGTACAAAAGCATCAATTGTTTCAAATACAACCCCATTTAGAGGTAATACAGCGTATTGCGCTGAAAGTGAAAGGTTATCCTCAAAAAATGACTTTGAAACACCTGCGTATACAAATGGAATAGGGGCATAAAAACTATTACGCTGCATTTCGCTGCCAAAAGCTGCAATACCATAATTAACCCCATGAACTCTTAACTTTAACCCCATATCCAAATCAACCGCCTGAATAGGCCAAGAAAACGAAGCTATTGTTTCTATGTAACTAAAATCAATCTCAGATTCAACCTTTCCAAGTAAAGTAGACAAGTCGATACCGGCAATTTCAACATCCAAAATTTCAGCTATATCACCAGTGCCATAATATTGAATATCTTGATAACGCACTTTAATGTTTGGGAAAATAAACACACCACTTTTCGCTTCTACCCAAAAACCCAATCTTGAGCCATTATAATAATAATCAACGCCATTTACCCCGCTAGCTAAGCGGTATTCACCTAACCGACCACTGGCTTCACCATTAGCCCAATAATTAACCCCACCTGAAAACTTATATAGGTACTCAATTGCAATCGACTGGGCGCTAAATAGACTAAGACATACTGTAATAAACAATGAAGTGATTTTAATACGCATAATTTATCCTATTACTAACAACGAATTTAAATAATTGAATTGACCATATCACATAATTAAACAACGCTAATGCGACTGACTTCAAAGTAACAATAAACCTACCAATCAATACTTAGTAATAACAACTTTTAAATGACATTTAAGTCCATTTCTAAACCGATGTGAGCATTTACAAACAATGATTTTTTGTTATTTTCATTTCTGCGAAGGTTATGCGAAGGTTATCTGTACGAAACTTCTGTTTTTATTTTATGAGCCTGATTATTAAAAACCTGTATTTAATATCGTTATTTTCACTTTAGGCTAACAAATAACCCTTATTTTCAGTCTCTGACATTCATCAAAACCAGACAATTAATATCGTAAGAATTGAAACGATAATTACTGACTTATCTTGTTTTTCAGCTGTGTTTGATAACAATTTTATTAATCACCACGATCCAAAATCACAGGGTAAAACAAGGCCCTACACTAATTTATTAATGTAACAATCGGATTAAAATAGTGTCGTACATTTTTATAAAAACATCAAAAAGGCTGTTAAATAATATCAATTATATTTCACTGATAAACCCGCCAATTTAAATTTAAACGATGATGACAATTAAGCTTAAAACACCTGTATTAATGTGTGTTTTAAACTCAACAACATTAAATAATTAATAAATTTTAAAATGAAATGATAAATAACTTGCCAATTAAAATAATGTATTTATCATTGAACACAGAATATTTGAGAATATATAATGAAATTGCACGCTATATTGATTACAGTTTTGATGTTTGCTTCAATGTTAGTACAAGCTAATATTGCAGACTTTATGTCGCCTGAAAATCAAGTATTGCAAACTCAAAAGCATAATCACCAACATCATAAGCAAGGCAATCAGCAAGATTGTTGCACAACTCAACCCTCTGAACAGCTTTCTATACAACTATCAGATCAACAAAAACCCGTTAAATGTGAAAACAGTACTGACTGCGACATGTTACATTGTAATACCAGTATTATTTTTAATCATTTCGATCTGTCTGAATCCATAAATTTACTAACTCAACACGTTTTTAATCTTTTAGTCGACAAACCTACCTTCACTCAATCATCTTTGTTACGCCCACCTAAATACCAAGCCTAATCACTGTTTTTACTGAATATCATTCATGAAACTGGCTTGAAATAATTCACATTTTATTTTAATGAACTCCTTTTTGTTCAGCATTTTTATCAATGAGATTCTATTATTTAATCAATTTTAGGTGTCTTATGACCACTCATTTTAAACACACACGTTTTATATTTAGCGCTATCATTTTCAACTGCGCTTTAGCATTAAATGCAAATGCTCAAAGCTTAGAATCGTTGATTGATCAAGCAATTTTTAACGATCCATGGCTTAAGTCTTCAAATTGGACAGAACAAGCTTTTTTACAACAAGCTGAGGCTAAAACACAATGGATGGACCCCACAGTCCAAGTATCATTGGCCAATTTAGCGATAAACAGCTTTGATTTTAAACAAGAAGCTATGACTCAATTTAAAGTGTCAGCCAAACAAATGCTGCCCAATACTCAAAAATTGAATTTGGAAAAACAAGTTCAAATCGATTTAGCTCAAATACAACCTATTTTACGTATTCAACGTGAAGCCAAATTGGCCTTAAGCATTAAACAACTTTGGTTAAATGCCTACCAAACTCATTTGAGCATTGAGTTAATTGAAAAGAACTATCAATGGTTTGAGCAAATAATTGATTTAAACCAAACTCGTTATCAAACGGGTTTTAATATGTCAGATAGTCAGAATATTTTAGAAGCGCAGGTGGCGCTATTAAAAATAGATGACCGTTTATTGTCGTTAAAATCTAAAAAACTCGAACATCTGACAAAATTATCTCAATATATTTTTGAACCTATTAGCTTAACTGATGTTAAATGGCCCAATTTTGTACACATTAACATCGAACAAAACTTCATCATTGAAGCCATCAATTCTCACCCCTTATTACAAGTAATCATCAAACGCGCTGAATTATTATCAACCAAATCGTTATTGGTTAATACAACCGACGATTTAAACTGGAATGTAGGTGTCGCTTATTCATACCGTGCCGATTCTGATAATGGCATAAAACGTAGTGATTTATTAAGTATTAGTGTGGGTGTAAACATCCCTTATTTCTCAAAAAACAAAACTCAATTTTTAGTGCAATCTAATCAATCAAAACAACACAGTTTAGATTTCGAAAGACAAACCCTCGTTAATCAATTAAAAGCACAATTTAATACGTTAATAGCCAAAAATGAGATCAATGAAAAACGCATTAAATTAAACGACACTCAACTTATTACTAAATCATTAGAGTATTCCGATGTTGCACTTAATGCTTATACAACCAACAGCAACGATTTTTCAAAAGTATTAAAAGCAAAAATCGAACAACTCAATACAGAATTAACATCTTTAGAATTGATAAAAAACAAACAATTCATCATTGCTGACTATCAATTTTTAACAACAGGTATTTCATTATGAAAATCATAAAAAACATCTTTATCAGTTTATTTTTAATCGGTATTGGATTCATTTTAAGTTTTGTACTCATAAATAATACATCCTTATTGAATTCACATTCAGAAATAAAAGTGAGTTCTGAACAAGACGAAAAACAACCTCTTTATTGGGTCGCACCTATGGATCCTAATTTCAGAAAAGACGAACCGGGTCTGTCACCAATGGGGATGGAGCTTGTACCATTTTTTGCCGATGAAAACTCTGCCGAGATTGGTAGTGTTAGAATCCACCCAGATGTGGCGTACAATTTAGGCCTGAGAACACAAAAAGTAATCAAACAGCCTTTTGTAAATACAATTAAAACTGTAGGGATTGTGGCAGTCAATCAAAACAACATTACCCATGTGCATTCGCGTGTAACCGGTTGGATTGAAAAACTGTATGTTAAAACACTTGGCGAAGAAGTTAAAAAAGGCCAAGCGTTATATGAAATTTATTCACCTGAATTAGTTAACGCACAAGAAGAATTATTGATTGCACTTAAACGAAACAATAAGTTTTTAGTGAGCGCATCAAGCGAGCGTTTATTAGCGTTACAAGTGTCTAAAACACATATAAATGAACTCAAGAAAACTAAAAAGGTAAAACAAACTGTTGTTATTTACGCTAAAGCATCAGGGTATGTCACTAAATTAAACATTAGTGAAGGTTTTTATATAAAACCAGACATTACGCTTATGGCGTTAACGGATTTATCAAATGTCTGGATTAAAACTCAAGTATTTGAAAGTAGCGCAAATAAAATTCATTTAAATATGAATGTACACATCGATGTAAACAACCATATTTTTAACGGTATAGTGGATTATATATATCCAATTTTAGATAAGAAAAACAGGAGTCTAACTGTTCGTACCCAACTGGATAACCCTGAATTAATTCTAAAACCTAATATGCAAGTTAACGTTGTTTTATCTAATAACGATACAAAATCCACATTACAAATCCCAATTGAAGCGTTGATTCGCCTGGGTTATGAAAACAAAGTAGTAATTAAAATTGCAGAAAATCAGTTTAAATCAGTTAATGTTAAAGTAGGCCGTATCAATGAGAATTGGGCCGAAGTTATTTCAGGTTTAGAAGTGAATGACGAAGTGGTCACCTCTGCTCAATTTATGATTGATTCAGAATCGTCTAAAACCTCTGATTTTAAGCGTTATAGTGATTCTGCAGAAAGCAATATGCAGATGAAAGACAAACAAGAAGAAACAGAAAACGGCGTTTGGGTAACCGCTATTATCAACTCAGTTAATATTCAAGACAATCAAGTAAATGTAGATCACCCACCCATTAAACAATGGAACTGGCCAGCGATGACAATGAATTTTGTAATTAACGAGTCCGTTGATACAAACCGTTTAATAGTAGGTTCAAGCTTAGAGATACACATAATTAAAGACAATAAAAAATATGTGATCGATCAGGTTAAAAGTAAAAGTAAAACAAAAACCAAAAACCAAGATCAAGTTACTGTAAAAGCAACCCTCAACTCAATTAATGCCGCTAAACAATTAGGCAATTTTGATCACCCTCCGATTAAACTATGGAACTGGCCAGCCATGACTATGAATTTTAATTTTGATGACTCCATCGATTTAGACACACTTAAAATTAATAGTGAATTTCTGATCACCATTGAAAAACAAAATAAAAAATACGTCATTGTAAATACAATGCCTTCTAACCACAGTGAACCAGAAATGGATCACAGTAACATGAAGCATTAGGGGTTTTTATGATTAGTAAAATTATATTTTGTTACTCGGTGAAAAATCGTTTTTTGGTTTTATTATCGACATTAATTATTTCATTAGTTGAGGTGTTTTCATGATTAGTAAAATTATTCATTACTCGGTAAACAATCGTTTTTTGGTCTTATTGACGACATTAATTGAGGAATCTTTATGATTAGTAAAATTATTTATTGGTCGGTGAAAAATCGTTTTTTGGTTTTATTATCGACATTAATTATTTCATTAGTGGGTGTATTTTCATTATTAAAAACACCCCTTGATGCGATTCCAGATTTATCAGACGTACAAGTAATCATCAAAACAAGTTATCCAGGACAGGCACCACAAGTAGTAGAAGATCAAGTGACCTATCCTCTAACCACCGCGATGCTTTCAGTGCCTGGTGCTAAAACGGTTCGCGGTTACAGTTTTTTTGGTGACTCCTATGTGTATATTATTTTTGATGAAGGCACCGATTTATATTGGGCGCGCTCAAGAGTATTAGAATATTTAAGCCAAGTTGCACCTAACTTACCGTCTCAAGCAAAATCACAACTTGGGCCCGATGCGACAGGTGTCGGTTGGATTTACGCTTATGCGCTTATTGATAAAACAGGACAACATGACTTAGCACAGTTAAGAAGCCTACAAGATTGGTTTTTAAAATTTGAGCTACAAACTGTTAAAGGGGTTTCTGAAGTAGCCACGATAGGAGGTATGGTTAAACAATATCAAATTGTGGTCGACCCAAATAAATTAGCCGCATTAAATATCCCATTACAACATATTAAAATGTCAGTACAACGCTCCAACCAAGAAGTAGGAACTTCTGTAGTTGAAATGGCTGAAGCGGAATATATGGTGCGTGTCACAGGTTATATTCAATCAATAACAGACTTAGAAAACATTTCGTTAGGCTTAAATGAACAAGGCACACCACTGTTATTAAAAGACGTGGCCCATATTGAGTTAGGCCCACAAATGCGCAGGGGTATTGGTGAATTAAACGGCGAAGGCGAAGCCGTAGCGGGCATAGTTGTAATGCGTTTTGGTGAAAATGCACAACAAACTATTAACGCAGTTAAAGCAAAACTTGAGCAACTAAAAACAGGACTTCCAGCGGGGGTTGAAATCATTCCTGTGTATGATCGTTCGGGTTTAATTGAACGTGCAGTTGAAAACTTATGGCATAAATTGTTAGAAGAGTTTTTAGTAGTGATGTTTGTTTGTTTTATATTTTTATTCCATTTACGCAGTTCACTTGTTGCGATTATAAGTTTGCCAGTAGGTATATTGACCGCGTTTATCATTATGAAAGCCCAAGGTTTAAATGCCAACATAATGTCATTAGGTGGTATCGCTATTGCGATTGGGGCGATGATTGATGGTGCCATTGTGATGATTGAAAACATGCATAAACACATGGAAAAAACAGTCATTACTAAAGAAAATCGCTGGGAAGTAGTAGCCAAAAGCGCATCCGAAGTGGGTCCTGCTTTATTTTTTAGTTTAATGATTATTACCGTGAGTTTTGTGCCTGTATTCACTTTAGAGGCACAGGAAGGAAAAATGTTTGCGCCTTTAGCGTTTACTAAAACCTACGCTATGGCCGCATCGGCAATATTAGCCATTACATTGGTACCTGTATTAATGGGATATTTTATTCGAGGCAAAGTATTACCCGAGCATAAAAACCCTTTAAACCGAGTATTAACCTTTATCTATTTACCTGTCTTAAATCGAGTTTTGGCATGGCCTAAAACAACTATTTTAGGTGCTTTACTTTTATTGGCAGTGGGGTTTTATCCAATGAATAAAATTGGATCAGAATTTATTCCACCACTGGATGAAGGCGATTTAATGTATATGCCTACTACGTACCCAGGCATTTCAATCGCAGAAGCCAGAGACATTTTACAGTTAACCAATAAATTAATTAAAACAGTGCCCGAAGTTTTAACCACCTACGGCAAAATGGGTCGTGCAGAAACCGCAACCGATCCTGCACCTTTAACAATGATCGAAACCTTTGTGCAATTAAAACCAAAAGATCAATGGCGAGAAGGCTCAACCACAAAAAGTATTAAACAAGAGTTAGACAGCCTGATTAAAATCCCAGGTTTAACCAACGCTTGGGTCATGCCAATCAAAACGCGTATCGACATGTTAGCAACCGGTATTAAAACCCCAGTTGGTATTATAGTAGGTGGTCCTGACTTAGCAGTGATTGAGAAAATAGGTCAAGATTTAGAGCGTATTGTACAAGACATTAAAGGCACCGCTTCGGTTTATTCAGAGCGTGTTGTGGGTGGACGTTATTTAAAAGTGGATATTGATCGTTTACGTGCAGCCAATTACGGCTTAAATATAATGGATATTCAAGAAATTGTAAGTAGTGCAATTGGAGGAATGAACATTACTAAAACTGTTGAAGGGTTAGAGCGTTACCCTGTGAACTTACGTTATCCACAAACCCAACGTAATTCACCTGAAGCTTTAAAAAACCTGCCCTTAATTACCGCAAAAGGTGATCGAATTGCATTGTCTGATGTGGCAAACATTTATATTGAAAAAGGCCCCGCTGGTATTAAGAGTGAAAACGCACGTTTAAATGGCTGGACATTTATTGATATTAAAGACATCGACATTGGCAGTTACGTAGAGAACGCTCAAAAAGTGGTGAATGAACAACTGGTATTACCTGCTGGATATTCGATCACATGGTCTGGACAATATGAATATATGTTACGTGCTAAACAAAAATTAAAAGTAGTGATTCCGTTTACGTTATTAATCATTATTGTTTTATTGTTTCTAAATTTTAAAAACTTCACCGAAGTATTTATCATTATGGGCACGTTACCTTTTGCGATGATTGGTAGTATTTGGTTAATGTATTTACAAGGTTTTAACTTTTCAATTGCAGTAGGTGTCGGCTTTATTGCACTAGCAGGTGTATCCGTAGAGATAGGTGTGATTATGTTGGTGTATTTAAACCAATCCTATAACCATATGTTAAATGAATGTGTTTCAAACAATATTCTGCCAACAATAAAAGACTTAAGACAAGCCGTTATACATGGCGCTGGCATGCGTATTCGCCCTGTA
The DNA here is from genome assembly GCA_022968985.1 of Pseudomonadales bacterium. Taxonomy (GTDB): domain Bacteria; phylum Pseudomonadota; class Gammaproteobacteria; order Pseudomonadales; family Natronospirillaceae; genus Marinicellulosiphila. Next base: position 23,062 of record JALJPK010000041.1, read on the forward strand.
ATGATGACGGCTTGCGCCATCATTCTTGGTTTATTACCCATTTTATTAGGCACAGGAACCGGCTCAGAAATAATGAGCCGTATCGCAGCACCTATGGTAGGCGGCATGATCAGTACTGTTTTATTAACTTTACTTGTATTACCTGTTGTCTATTTTATGTGGAAAAAAAATCATATTAATACCCCTTTAAAACCAATAAAAAGAGAAGACTCATGAACAAAAAATTATTATTAACATTATCGACTATTGTTTTAAGCACAAATTTAATCGCCTCTGGCCAACATGGTGACGATCATTCAGAAATGAAAGATATGAACGTAAAACATGATATGGCAATGAACGATAAACAAAAGGAACATAAACCCATGCATAAAAAAATAATGGGGGATTTAGATCAAGTAATGACAATGCCAACTGATGGTCAAATGTTGATGGGAAGCCCAGAAACACTGATGATGCATTTCCCTGCTATGGTTACTCTGAGCTCTGTTCAAATCATGGATGAAGCTAACAATGTTTTAGATGTGAATTTTGAGCTTTCAGCCGATCCTGTCAAGATGTTTGAGCAAACTCTACCTACTTTGGTTGCTGGAACATATACAGTTAAATATTTCTATATGAACACTGACTCTGAAATGAGCATAGAAGAATTTTGGTTCATGGTGCATTAATACTATTTGACTATAATCTAAATAATACTTTATATAAGCCCTGTTTTTCAGGGCTTCTACTAATATAAAAAATGAGAATTATTATGAAATTACTTACTTACTTGTTTATCAGTTTTACTGTTTTTACTTCAACCATTGTTTTGGCACATTCTAAATTACTCAGCCATGATCCTATTAATAATAGTGTGATCGAAACAACACCCGAAACCTTGACATTAAATTTCAATAAGCCAATGCGTTTAGCAAAAGTGACGTTTATCGATCAAGACAACAATAAAATAAAAATAAAAAATTTAGGTAAAGAATCTAAAAAAGAACACAGTGTATCTTTAGAGGATATTCCTCATGGCTTATTTAACGTTATTTGGATTTCGTTAGGTAAAGACGGGCACAAAATGGAAGGGGAATTTTCTTTTATGTTACACAATAGTGCAATGATACATACAGAATCGATGCAAGAATTTTATGATAGTTTTCAATCTTCAATTAACTTATTAGAAACTGAAGAATAATATGTTTGAATTCATTCAATTTATATTTCAATTTTTATCCACTTTATTAATCATTCATATTATTGGATTTGGCTTGTTTCGAATAATATTTAACGTCGAACAATTAGATTCTAAATTAATCCGTATTGTTCGAATTTTAATATTATTATTCTTTCCTGTTTTAATAATCAACTATTTATTAGTAGTCATTATTTTCGCCGACGAAGGGATAGCAGGATTATTTGATGTTTTTTACCATGAACTTATATTATCCACTAACGAAAAGTGGATTGGTTTAATATCTATTTTAAGCATTATATTTTCATTAATCGCCCTACACTTAAAACAAAATAGCTTTATTATGAAGTTTCTATTTGTAGTTTTCAGTTTGGGGATATTATCGAGATTTACTTTGTCTGGGCATTTTTTTAGTGAAGGTCTATTATTTTGGAGCGTAATAGCACTGCATACTTTCTCAGTTTGTTTTTGGATTGGAAGCTTATACCCACTTATAATCAGCTGTTCAGATAAATATAAACTTAAGCCTAGTGTTATTAAACAATTAATGAATAAATTTGGCACAGTCGCCATATTATTTGTATCCATGCTATTAATTACAGGTTCCATATTAACCTACAAACACCTACCCGATTTTAATACAATCACTACAAGCTTTTACCACATTGGTTTATTATTTAAATTACTCCTTGTTGGTTTATTATTATTAATTGCACTGTGGCATAAATTTTATTTAGTAAAAAATTTAATCGACTCTAAAAGTATTTTACAACTTAAAAAATCAATTACAATTGAATGGATTATAAGTTTTATCATCATTTTTATTACCACTTATATTGTGCGTATTATAGGGTTAAATTAATTATGTTTTTAAAAATCACATCCTTTCTATTTTTATTCCTATCTCTAATTTTGACAAGTTGCCAAACTATTGAACTCGACTCTGCAAAAGAAAATAAATTAGAACAAAAACTAGAACAAAAACTAGAACAACAAGCTATTGCCATTTCAAAGATAGAAGTAAAAGAAATAGCAGTAGACCATGCTGGGTTTAAAATATACAAAGACAATACTTGCCAAAATTGTCATGGTGATAAGTTACAAGGTAGCCTTACCGGCCCACCTTTAATTTATAATTTGTATAAGTCATCCCATCACAATGATTTAAAATTATTTACAAGTATAAAAGAAGGGGTGGATCAACATCATTGGTTTTTTGGTAATATGCCAGACCATGGGTTCATTAACGATAAAGACATCCAGCTAATAGTCCAATTTATTAGACAATCCCTCATTTTAAATAACATAAAATAAAAGGTTACATGATGAAAAAAATAAAAAAACGCATCCTTGCAATCGTCTGCTCTTCGTTTGTATTTGTGGCTTGTTCATCAAAAGACGATGAACAATCTAAAGACAAAACAGCTAACAATAAAATGTCTACAACAGAAGGTTTTATATTACCAAGTAAGTCATTAACTCAGCCCGATACCAATCGTTGGTATACACAAAATCAAGTAAAAAATGGTGAAATAACCTTCGGCCAAATTTGCGCTGCTTGTCATCAAAAAGATGCCAGTGGATCTGAAAATTGGAAAGAATCAAAAGGTGGTGTATTTCCACCCCCACCATTAAATGGGCAAGCACACGCATGGCATCATCCTTTGACACAACTGCATAAAACAATTAAAGAAGGCACAACAAGTTTAGGTGGCAATATGCCAGCTTGGGGTAAAGTATTAGATGACGAGAAAATATTAGAGACGATTGCGTTTTTTCAAAGTAAATGGAGTGATGACATTTATTCTATTTGGTCAGGTAACAAACCTAGCCATTAATTGATCAATCATTTTGTATTGAGACCGATTGTAATGTAAAAAACCCAATTAGAATTAATTGGGTTTTTTATTTACACTGCTCATTTTCATACGACAGGCCGCACTTTGTAGTACTAAATGACTAGGACAAAAGTTTTTTAAACGACTCTCGTTGTACAGCAAAACCACCTGTTAAACCAATAACCAACCAAAACACAGCATTAGCAATGACAGTTAAATAGATGAATTTATGATGTAAGTTATTTAATATCGTTAATGTTTCGACGTCTTCTTGCAAAAACTCTAATCCTTCAAAACCGGGAACACCAACAATAAATGGCGCCAATAATAATAAAACACTGACTAACTTAAATTTTAACGGTGCAAAGAAAACAATAAATAAGCCTGCTCCACTACAAATAACAGTAAAAGACCACCATAATTGACGTGAACTTAAATCAGCTGCTTGCATGCCTGGTATTTCTGGAGACATTCCCATAGCTGGTATTGCAAAAAAGGTAGCAAAACCCGCCGCCCCCCAAATCAACCGTTTAACAATTGTTAAATTACTGCTTCTTTTAGATTGTATTTGCGCCATTAACGCAATCATCATTACTGAAAAACCAAAGGCCGTTATAACATTGGTTAATAACGAGAACAATTGTCTTTGTGTTAAATTTGCAGGCTCCCATTCAGGCTCCTGACTATTATGGTTATCATTCACAATATCATTATGTGTTTCTACAACAGTAGCTGTTTGATTGGTCGAATGTGAATGTGAATGAGCATGGTGATCCACTTGTGAATCAGTAACTTCAAATTGTTCTGCTGCAAGAATAATAGGGTTTAAAAGTATTATCTGAAAAAGGCTAAGAATTAAACCACTAACCAGGGCTGCTGGAATGGCAGAAAAAATAATTGAACGAAAAAGCATAGTTTTATCTCTTTATTTTAGGCACAGTTATCAACTTAAATTATGTATATAAGTCAAAAAATGAATAAGGTTTTTTTGTCGTTATCCGACTCACTGCAAAACATGTGTATTTTCGCATTCGAAAATACTCATTTACACCTATTAACTTAGGTGCAGATATATATTCTGCTTTTGCAATTACAAGAATTTGACAGCAATCAATACAGTCACAAAGTATTGTTGAATAGTTGTTATTTTTTAAAATTACAGGTAATAAATATTAATACTAAAATAGATTTTTAACACTAAAATAGTCTTTTAATAGTTAAACAGTCTTTGAATAGTTAAACAGTTTTTTAATATTTAGACTTAAAACGAGTAGTTTTAATTAATGACAAGGGAATGAAACAACATGTCTAGTATCATGTGCTGAGTTATGAGCTACTGACATATTTGAAAAACCTACTGCAAATATAAATAATGCACCAATGATTAATGCACCAAAAACAGAAGGTAAAGTAGAAGAAACACTTGATGTGTTTATGTTAGATTCGATATTGTTTGAATTAGTAATTGAAGTCATGATAATTTCCTAGGCACCCACCGTACCTTAAAATGAATTATAAAAAACTGGGGAGGTATCCGGGCTTAAGAAACAGACCACATATTAATGAACTAAATCGTTAAATTTGTGTATTGTTTAAATTACCGTTGCGGAGGCAGCGTTGGTTTTTAACCAAACTTCCCGTCGAACCATATTTTAAAGTATAGCCACCAGAATAAGAAACGGATTTTAAATTTATTTAGAGCTATTGTCAAAGTGTAAAAACACTATATTTTCAAATCAACTATCTACAATTACTGCATTATCAACACTGAGGGTTTTACAGCATAAAACAGCGTAATTACCCACTAAGCTCCGCTAACTTGCTCAGAAATTATTATTTTGAAACCCAATTAGAATTAATTGGGTTTTTTATATTACTTTTACTCTTATTCTTCCACTGAAGTACATGACTGTCGTTGTGGCTCGTAAATTAGTTCGTTTTCGGTTACCCCCACAAACTCTAATGAATCAACCGGTACTTTTTCTTTACACCACGAAACGGCATCACTTTTTAATACAAAGCCACCACCATCAACATCACGACAAATTCCATCAGGATAAAAAGTATTAACAAAACTATCTGACGTGGTTACCACGCATGAAGTATACATGATGCCGTTTTCACAACTCATCAATACCAATGAACTAATAACTGCGCTTAACAATACTTTTTTCATAATTACGTCTCACTCAATATAATGTGTATTTTAATCGATTATTCGTAAACTTAAATCTATCGCCGTCACGTTTTTAGTAATCTGCCCCGAAGATACAAAGTCGACGTCTTCTTTAAACGCCGCCAATGTATCAAGAGTGATATTACCTGAAGACTCTAACTTTGTTTTGGTGCGATCAATATTAAACTCACCTTTAATATGAAAGTTATCCAACATAATCACATCGGGTTCACACAATAATGCTTGTCGTAACTCAGTTTCGTTCTCTACTTCAATCTCAATTCTTTTGTCTGGATACAAATTACGTGCTTTGTTAATGGCTTTTTCAATTGAACCACAAGCGGCTATATGATTTTCTTTTATTAAGAACATGTCGTATAAACCGATTCGATGATTACCACAACCCCCTACTAATGCTGCGTATTTTTGCGCCATACGTAAACCTGGAATGGTTTTGCGAGTATCTAAAATGGTTGTATTTTTATTTAAAATGGCTTCATTAAACTGATTAGCTAAGGTCGCTGTGGCGCTTAATAACTGTAAAAAGTTAAGTGCAGTACGCTCAGCAGTTAAAATTGAACGTGAACACCCCTTTAAGTCAAACAATGTTTGATTAGGTTTAACACGGTCACCATCTTTTACAAACCAAGTGATTTTTACGCTATCGTCAAATTGTTTAAATGTTTCATTTACCCAAGCCACACCACATACTACGGCTGTTTCACGGGTAATAACCCGTGCTTTACACACTGCATCTTTGTCAATTAACTGTGCGGTTATATCGCCTGACTGAATATCTTCTTCCAATGCAAAACTTACATTACGTTGAATGTGCTGCTTTAAAAGGTCTAAATAAGGTACATCTGCTATAAAATCATGCATAAGTTAATCGCGTCTTATGGTTTTGAATTAAAAAGTGGCGTAATTATACGCAACTTACTGCACTCACGTCACTTTTTGATAAATTAGCCTAACTACCCGTTATGTATAGGTTACAATTAATAGAAGTATGGTAACGTAGCATTTATCAATTTAACTGAGGGATATTCAATGATTCTGGTAATTTTAGCCATCGCGTTTGCGGTATTTCGTTTTTCACATATCAATCCACAACGCGCCATTTTACCGCTAGCTAGACCACTTTTAAATAAAATACACGGATACAAACAAGCCGGAGGTTTAGTTGCATTATCTATGGCTGTATTTATTCCCACAGCGCTATCGGTTGTTTTATTGTATTTTTTCAATTCAACTAATGTGTTATATATCTCAGGATTGACGTTATTAATTATCGCTTTTGCAGGAAATAACTACTTAAAACACTTGGAAAATTTCATTGAATTACGTAAAAACGGTAATTACAAACAAGCATTTGATGTGGCTACTCATCACTTAGGTGTTGACAGTGACAAACATAAAACCGATGACGACAATCTTTATGAGGTGGTTAATCGTGGTATTTTAGGTTTGCAGTTTAACTCTTTATATTTATGCTTCTTTTGGTATGTCGTTTTATTAGGACATCCATCTGGGGTTTTATTTATTTTATTATTAAATTTATTTATTAAAACAGCGCCAATTGAACCTAATATTGCATTAAAACTAAGACATGCATTAGCCTGGATTCCAGTTAGAATAACAGGGTTAACCTTTGCTTTAGTAGGGGATTTCACAAGATGTTTTAATGTTTGGTTTAAAGATCTATTAGATATCCAAATGCCTTCAAGAAAAATTCTACAAGAATACGCAAATGCCGCATTAGGTGAAATGTTAGAGCCTGATGAATTTTCAATTCAAATCGTTAAATTGTTACAAAGAAGTTTAGTGGTTTGGATGGTATTACTAGCGTTCATTGTTACATTTGGTGGTGTTTTATAACTATAGCTTCTTTTTAAACTTGGCCTAATGGTTTTAAACATTAGGCCTTTTTTTTATTTATTTACCTATTCTATAAAAGAATCCCCGCTCGCTAAACATTACCCACATTTTCCAAATCACTCATAACCTTCATTTCATGAATGTCATTCACATCTAAGCATAATAGGTTTTAACAACTTGTTTGACATCACTATCAAACCAAAAAGACTAACGTAATTGATTTAAATTTAGATATATAATACTTTTAATATTTTTAACACAAAGTAAATTCAGACAATTTAACTGGTTAATACAATGAATCAATCTGCCCCGCCCACACTCACCGATGAAGAAACTCGCGAGTTAAGCAATATACAAAAGATTAAAACCTTTCAAAAAGGCGACATTCTAATACGAGAAAACGACATCATCAAACAGTATTATTTTGTGATTAATGGTTGTGTGAGATCTTATAGCTTAATTAATAACGAAGAAGTGACCATTGATTTTTTTACTGAAAACCAAGCGGTATTACCTGCAATTATTGGAGAAAACATTCCGTCACCACATTTTTTAGTCTGCGCAGAAGATTGCACATTAAGTATTGTTGACAACAAAATGGAACAAGCCGTATTTGAACGATTTCCAAGATTAAAACAACTTTGCCAAAAAAATACAGAACAAATGTTAATCCAAAATCAAAATGAACAAATTCGATTTAAAAGTTCAAACCCCGAACAGCGTTATGAATATTTTTTAAACCAACGAGCGCAATTACTTAACCGAGTACCCCATCACCAAATTGCCTCATATTTAGGTATTAAACCCGAATCATTAAGCCGTTTAAGAAAACGCTTAGAACAACAAAAAACTTAAAAGTGCATTAACTTAAGTCAATGCATACTTAATATAGTGTGCAGTACACTCTTATTAACTCACAATAATAAGAGAAATTTATGTTCAAAATCACATTAATTAGCCTCATTACAACCTGCGCTTTCAACTTATCACACGCCTCTCAAGCTGAACAAAACTACGATTACCAAATAAATGCATCAGTATTTATGTTAGCCAATTTAATAGATGACGAACCAAAATACGGACATTTAGAAATCAGTAAACCACTTAATGCCAATTCGTTAATAGGAATAGAATTTTTAACATGGCAATATTCAACGCCGTTAGGAATACCATTTGGCCCTAAATTTGATCAACCTGAAGAAGCATTTCCGGGATATATTCAGGATTTTGGATTGGGATTAACCTATCAACATTTTTTCCATAAACAATTCTTTTATAAATTACACACCACCGCTTTTTATCAACGTTATTTAGACGAGAATAGGAACATGATTCAAAGTGGATTTAAATTATTTGCAGTAGCTAGAACAGGATACAAATGGGAGTTTGGCGAAGGTAAATATTTTATACAACCCTCAATAGCAGTTACATCATGGCCAATAGATACGAACATGCCTGAAGCGTTTCAAGTAATTGAAGACAAATGGCCTAAGTATTTTTTGTTTGAACCAGGGTTAAATATTGGTTTTAGGTTTTAATTAATGTAGGTTCGGGGTTTATTGTGAAAGAACTTATTTTGTGATTAGTTTTGACGCTTCCACGAATTTTGATCCAGTCAAATTCGACATACCTACATCCATGTAGGCAAAGCCACGACCTACAGAGTTGGATGGCGAGAAGATTGATCGACTAAAGTCGAACCTACAGCAGATAATATTGCATCAATATTTCAATTTAGACGATAATTTTTATTAGACGAACCAGCACATGGATGTGCATTAAGCGACTGAATTGTAAGCTGGGGCTCAGCCCAAAAAGGTAAACATGTGACTTTCGATATAAATATCGAACCTTGTATATCTCCATAATATTTGATTAGCTATCAAATATAAGCCAAAAGCTAGTGAGCCTGGATCGAACCTAAGCAGAAAATGCTGTTCCGTAGATTAGGCCCTAGCTTTTTTATCTCACAAAACTGGATGGTATCCAAGCGCCTTTTAATATAAAAGTGATGCTGT
>JALJPK010000042.1 GCA_022968985.1 Pseudomonadales bacterium
GGTTGTCTTGTTGATTAAGTGAGGTGATCGCCTGCTGTTTTTGCACAGGATCAAGTTTGGGTATTTGATTGATGAACACTTTAAACTGATTATGATTCATGGCTTTGGCCCAATTAACTGCTGTTAATTAAGTTTAGAGGGCTATTATGAATTAGCTAGTAGCAACAACAATATTAAACATAGCCAAAACAATATTTACTAAACAAAAAAAAGGAGTAATCATCACGATTACCCCCTTATCAATCACCACTTACACTTACAAACTTAATCACTCAAATGAAATATTAACCGAGTCAGGTGATTTGTTGCCATCAATAAACCCTATTAAGTTTTGAGCCATAGAAATATAAAGTTTTGATATTTCAGATTCAGGATCAGACTGAACAGTGGGTTGTCCGATATCTATATTTTCACGAATACTTAGCTCTAACGGCATCGTTGCTAATACATTTGTATTGTATTCTTTAGCCAATTTCACACCACCATCACTGCCAAAAATGGCTTCTTTGTGTCCGCAATTTGAACAAATATGCATGCTCATATTTTCAACAATACCGGCTACTGGTACGTTTACTTTTTTAAACATTTCAATGCCTTTTTGGGCATCTAATAACGCAATCTCTTGTGGTGTTGTCACTATCACAGCACAACTTAACGCCACTTTTTGCGAGATTGTTAATTGGATATCACCTGTGCCTGGCGGCATATCAACGATCAAATAATCCAATTCACCCCAATAGGTTTGCACAATCATTTGATTTAATGCACTACTTGCCATCGGACCACGCCAAACCATGGGAGTTTTTGAGTTCGACAAAAACGCAATCGACATGGCTTTTAATCCGTATTTTTCAAAAGGACTTAAAGACGTTTCGTTAAAGGGTACTAATTTTACATCTTCAGGCGCACCCAGCATTTTACCCACACTTGGACCATAAATATCAGCATCTAAAATACCCACTTTTAAACCAAGTTTTTTTAATGCTAATGCTAAATTAATTGCCGTGGTGGACTTACCCACACCACCTTTACCTGATGCAACCGCTACTACATGCTGCACATTTGCCAATGAAGCAATACTTTGATTTGCCATGAAATATACCCAAGTAATTTAGTCAGGCTTTATTATAATCAGCTAACGCACTGATTTAAAGAAAATAAAACTTAAGATTTTTAAGTGGTTAAAATCGATACTTCTTAAAAGCAATTTAAATACCCACTATTAACCTAGATTGACCTTGCGGCCATGTTTATAAAAAGGCAGAATCAACTCTATTATTTTAAGAGTTTTTTGTATGTCACGTTTACGCGCACAGTCTGTGTTAGCTGTAAAAAGCTACGCCATTATTGAACATCTACAAGCGTATTTTGTTGCCGGTCTTACTCAAAAAGGCAAACAACTCAAAACAGATTTCGTCCAATTTAAACCTGTTGAATGGCTTCGTGACCAAGGTATTCACGGTGGGGGTTGTCGTATGATGGCAACCGATGCTTTATTTAATCGCGCATCGGTTAATTTGTCTCAGGTATTTTATGAAGACAAACCTGAAAAACCACTTAATAGTGCAACTGCTATTTCTACTATTATTCACCCCGCGCATCCGTTATCGCCATCTATGCATATGCACATTAGTTTTACTGAGCATAAAAACGGTAAAGGTTACTGGCGCTTAATGGCCGACTTAAACCCTTCAAATGAAGACAATAAATATAAAACACAATTTGAAAATGCAATAAAACAAACAACTGACGACTTATTTGAGTTTGCTCAAAAACAAGGTAATGAATATTTTTTTATTCCAGCGCTAAAACGCCACCGTGGTATTTCTCATTTTTATCTAGAACAACATGACAGTGGTGACTGGACAGTCGATTCTGCTTTAGCAATTAAATTTGGCGAATCAGTTATTGATACCTATTGTGATATTTTTTATCAATCGAATTTTGAACAGCGCCTTGCAACATTGAAGGAGCAACGTAAACAACTTGATTATCATTCACTTTATTTCTTACAGGTTCTAACTTTAGACAGAGGCACCACATCTGGTTTATTAGCGCATAACCAAAATGATGTGGGTACACTGGGTTCAATCCCATCCACTATTGATACCATTTTACTCAAAAAGTGGATCGATATTTTACCCGAAGCACAACAACCTTTAATGTTCGGTTTATTATCGGTTTTAGATGAATCTGAACATTGTTTAATTGGAAATAAACAAAAACAAGACTTAGTAGATCAATTGCGTATTTTCTATAAAAGTTACCCACAAGCAATCAATTTTCAAGCAAAAGGTTTTGTAGTACCACCTACCGTTCAAAATCATAACGGTTAAATACACCACTAATGCTATTTAACTATCATTAGTGGTTTGTAGTACCACCTACCATTCAAAATCATAACGGTTAAATAAAACCAAAGAATATTTAATTATCAAACAACTAATAAACTATCCCGTTAAAATAAAAAATCAGGCCACTTAATTTAAGTGGCCTTTTTTCAAACCTGATACAATTTCAGCACCTTATAACTTATCAGACTAAGCTTCTCTACCGACAATAACATCCACAACAAAAATAAACTTAATGTAAAAAACATGGACACTGTACTAACAACGATAATTAACAAAATAATTGATATCAGTTGGCTACTAAAGTTTATATAATTTTTTTGTTTGCTTACAAAATAACTGCCCAGCACCACATCTAACGCACTTAATAATATATAAACCAACAAACACCATTTAATAGGGATTAGGATCATTACAATTTTTTTATTCACCCCAAAAAGCAAAACGATATTTTCAAAAAAAACTAATACAACCACCATCAATAGTATATAAAACAATTGATAGCCAATAATAATTTGCAGCAAAAACCCTATCGGTTTATTGAATTCAAACTCATTTATTTTTTTAATTAATATCCCTCCACTTACTTTTGAAAATACAAGCAACAATGAACTCAATATAATTAAAATTTGATTAGCTGCAATATTATGCTCAGAAGCCTCAATACGAGTTAATATAAAAGTAATAAAAAACAACACCACCCAGTTTAAAAACGAAGAAAAACCTGCTGGTATTGATCGTTTAATTAAATTTAACACTTGCAAAAACATTAGTTTTTCATCTAAACCTGTCATTTTATTAGTGGAATTATTAAAGATTATCAAATGTTTTTTAAGGTAGACAACAACAAAAACAATACCGTTAAACTGCCCATCATCGAACCTAATGCCGCACCCTGAGCACCCAATCTTGGTAAACCAAACAGACCATGCACCAACATACTACTTGTAATTACATCAATAGACGTAGCACATAAACCAAATACAGCGATGACCTTAATCTTTTCAATAATAATCAGAATATTGACACAATATGACAACACTTGCCCTGCTAACAAAAATACAAACATTGGCAATAAATACAAATGAATCGTTTGTTTATATAGTTCACTCACATCCAAATAATACACAGATTGGTAAACAATAAAAAATATAACAACAGAAAAAACCAAATAACTAAAAAGTGTCATCATTGTAATCATCAATAAATTTTTATCTAATGTTTTAATTGCCTGTTGCATACTAGGCATCAATGCTGATATAGCCCCTTGCGAAATTGACACAATACTAATCACAATTAAAAACCCATACGAAACTGAGGCTAAGTCAATAAAACTAAAATTCCCAGTTAATACAGAATTAATTAAATTAGCGATTTGCTCAGAAAATCCAGAGACAAAAAGAGGTAGGGTTAAAACAAATATAGAAATAAAAAAGGGTAAAATTTTAGGCGGAAAGTTGAGTAAAAAGTTGGGTGATATATTCGAAAGAAACCGAGGTAATACAGGCTGTTTTTTTAGTTTTTTCATAGTGGCCCTTGAATGTTATCAAAGGCAAAATTATTTTGCCTTTGGAGAAAAGGCGAGGCCAGTATAAAGAATCAAATAAAAAATGACATTATTTTATTTGACTCTTTTACAATGTCTTAATTTAATCTTCTTCACGTTCTAATCGAATGGTCACCCTTCTGTTTCTAGATTTACCTGATTTTGTATCATTATTAGCCACAGGATAACGTTCACCATGATAATCCATTTGAATTAAATCCATAGCCACACCTTTTTTAATTAAATAGTCATACACATAATTGGTACGTTTTTCAGATAAACGGCGATTAAAATATCGTGTACCATCTGCATCAGTATGACCTTCAATATTAATCGAGTTCACTTTTGGATCACTTAATAAATACAATATAATATTGTCTAATTGTTTTTGAATTTTGTCATTCAGTTTTTCTTTACCTGGATCAAACAATAAAACATTACGCTGTACCTGTCCAAAATTAACCGGTAATAACATAGCCTGACAAGCCTGATAGTCTGGGTAATATTTATTAAAATTGGCAGGCGAAACTTGAATGCGCACTTGTTCTTGTTGATATTTTGCTTTACCTGTAACCGTGGGAGCCATTCCTTGAATTAATTCCACCATCATTCTTCTTGAGAATTCAGCTTGGATTTTTACGTATTTATTTTCGTCGTATTGCACATCGGCTTGGGTTAAAAATAGGGATTGTGCAGAGGGTCTCCAATAAGGCGCTTCAATCGTTAAAGAAGCTTTTGTAAGTTCCAAGGGGTTATTTTCAGATTCAATGAAGAATATAATGTCTTCGCCTGCTTCATGATAAAAAGTAGCAAATCCTAATTGAGCGATAGGTTGTCTAAAAAAACATTCAAATAAAGTGGACTGAGTTTGCCAAGTGGCATCTTGAATAGGCACATTAAATTCACGTGTTTGGGCAATACTTTGCCCTACATTCAACATAACACTTAAAAATAATAGGCAAGTAATTGCCAGCTTTCTCAAAACAAACATAATCGATGCTCTTAAATTAAAATATAAATTGAATATTCAATATTAGATTTAAGTAGAGCAAAGACTCTGCCAGTATTGTTTTTACAATGTCAGTTATGCTTTTTTCTTCGAGTTAAAGGCATCCAACTGCGCTTGCGTTGCTGGGGGTTGATGTTCTTGTTTGTACTGCGCATAAGACATTTTATACACTTGTTGATGCGCGTCTTCAATTTGCATATCTATTTGCATGTCTTTTGCTTCTTTTAACATCCATTTGCTTAAACAGTTTCGACAAAAATCCGCTGTAATCATCAGATCAATATTTTGTACTTCTTTATGCTCGTCTAAATGTTTTATAAAACGACGAAAGGTAGCGGCTTCTAATTCTAGTTGTTGTTGTTTATCTAATTGCATTTCAAACTCTTTTTAAGTTAAAAAAAAGCCCCTTGATAGGGGCTTTACATTATTTTTTACCTAGCTATTAACCAACAAGTTATTTAACAACAAACAACTTATGGGCAAATATTAAATGCCAAGTCAGATTTAAGCATATTGCTTTGACCAGAAAAAACAATACCAAAATCATTGATTTCTAATTGAAGCGCTTCACTGCCTTTATTTGAAGCAACCATATCAATCGCTTCTCGCACCGATGGATCAGTACAAATATCAGGACCAGCCATCATCATTGCATTTTTGATCAATTCTTCTTTTGCTAATATTTTGCCAAAGTTTAATGCAAAACTTAATAAAGAATTTGAATCTAATGACTCAGTTGATAATTCGTTTGCCGCTTTTTCGCCAGCTTCACCCGAATAAACAGTTAAGAAGTTACCCTTAATAGCTGCAAACAACTCAACTTCAGGTGGTAAAAACATTGAATTAAGTTTACTTGCTGCACCATTTGAATCTAATGAATCAAAAGTAACCACTGGATTAGCTGCTGCCATCATAGCTAATGCAGCCGCGTCGTTAGTTGAAACAGCAACAATAGCATCAAACGATTTTAATTGAGGCATACCTTGCGAGAAATCGACATCCACATCAATAATTGACGCACTTACGCCTTTTACCGATCCAGCCATTTGTGAAGCCATTGCCAATTGTGCTGGCGCTTCTGGTAAAAACATTTTACCCATCGCTAGTGGCATACATTTAAATTCAGTGTTTTGAATCAATTCTGACATTTTAGTATAAGCGGGTAATAGTTGAGATACATCAATACCCACACCCACACTTAATATCGCATCTTGAGTTAAAGCGTTTGAACTTATGTGTCCAACAATCATTTTTAGAATACTTAATACTTCAGGATTCATTATTTCTAAAACAACTGAGCTTTCTGAATCAATATTAGTGTCAGTTATGTTTAATTTTGTATATCCAGCAATTATACGTGGTACAGCACTGGCAATAGACATAACATCCTCTTTACATTCTTCTGATTGAACTACCGCTAAAGCTTGTTGTGATTCAGGGATATATTTTGCCAACTGTTGACCCAATACACTTGTAGATGGATCAACCATAGCTGATGCAATTTCTTTAATGTTTAGAATCATTTTAAAACTGTCATTAAATCCGTATTTAGTTTGATCCGCTTTATACGACTCTGACGTTATTACAGAATCTAAAACACCTTCAGGATTAAAAATATTATCTAAAACTGATTGCTCTACAGCATAAGGGCTAACAGTTAATGTGAAATAATCAGCAGACACTTGGTAAGTGATCGTTACTTCATCTTCAATATTAATTTGTTTAACCATTTGGCCAGAAAGATCTTTGTCTTCAATTTTAACCGCATCAACTTGAGCAAATAACGCAGAAAGTTTGCCGTTTAATATAGCTTCATCAGCGACTGCTATTTTTAATACAGGGAATAAACCATTAAAATACACAGCCATTTCGCCCTGTGTAGCAATACCATATTGCACTGCACCGTCTTCGGTGAATAACGCTTTAATAAAACCAAATGCAGAATCAACGATTTGTTCATCTTCTGAACTCATATAACCTATTTCGTTTTTTGCACTATCAATGATCGTATCAATATTAGACATCTGCATAGCGGCATGCATTAATTCAATATCACCTGAAAAATACAAAGCACTATTTTGTGGTACATAATTTAATATAGATAAATCTGATTTTTTATCATCAGATTTCATAAATGGAATAGGTAGGTTTAATACTTTTGCAGCTACTAAGCCACTTAAAACTACGATTAATACAATTGCGATTTTCTTCAACATTAGTTGTCCCTTAATTAGGATGAATAGGCAAGTCCTTTAGCACTACAAAAGGTCCTTGAATTTAGCCCGTTAGTGTAACGACAATTTTAATAAATTGCTAAATAAATACTCATATTATGCCTAAGATAATATTTAAATTGATATGTCTTCAAATTTAATAAAATACATTGTGTCCACGCCCCCCCATTCGGTGGAGAGATACGCAGTTTCATGTAATTCATTCGTATTATTTAGCAATAAAACGCTAAAAAAACCACGTCATTTACGCTAAGATAATACATCGTATTTTTAATTGAGTAGATTATGGCTAAGGGTTTTACTTCAAAGCTTGTTCATTTCCAATATCAGCAGGACAATCAAGCTAACAATCAAAGTTTTGGTAGTATCCATACACCGATATACAATAGTGTGCCTTATGGTTATCAAAGTGTTGAAGACATAATGGATGTATTCCAAGGCAAAACAAAAGGACATGCTTATGCTAGACAATCTACCCCCACCACTGACAGCTTACAAAATCTGTTAACAATGCTTGATGACGCATTTGGCGCATTAACGTTTGCTACTGGTATGGCTGCGATTAGTGCCACATTTTTAAGCCTGTTAAAACAAGGTGACCATATAATTTGTAGCAAATTTTTATTTGGTAATTCTTATTCGTTTTTTACTACATTAGAAAATTTTGGTATCACTGTTAGTTTTGTGGATACTGCTGATGTTAATGCGGTTAAAGCAGCCACTGTTAAACAAACTAAAATAGTATTTGTCGAAACCTTGGCTAATCCTGGTACACAAATTCCTGATCTATTAAACATTGGCGATTACTGCGAAGAAAAAGGCCTGTTGTATATTGTCGATAATACAATGACATCCAGTTATTTATTTAGCGCAAAAGCAGCCAAAGCGCATTTGATTATTACCTCTTTGTCTAAATACACATCGGGTCATGGCCATGTATTAGGCGGCTGCGTGAGTGACACAGGTTTATTTAATTGGGAGAATTACCCACATATTTTTGAAAATTACCGCACGGGGAATTCAAAAGGCTGGGGATTACAGCAAATCAAGAAAAAATCACTACGTGATATGGGTGGCACTTTAAGCTCTGATAGTGCGTATCAAATAGCCGTTGCCAGTGAAACCATGGCTCTTAGAATGGATCGTCAATGCGAGAGCGCGAATAAACTTGCCGCGTTGTTAGATGCCCATCCAAAAATTAAAAAAGTGTACCATCCAAGTTTAGAATCTCATGCACAACACGAATTTGCTAAAAAACACTTTAAACATTTTGGTGCAATCTTAAGTTTTGATTTAGAAGACGATGTAGAGTTGGTTGAAATTATCAACAAATTAAACATTGCAATCAACGCAACCCATTTAGGTGACAATCGAACATTAATTTTACCTATGGCCCCCACTATTTTCTATGAAATGGGCGCGCAAAATCGTAAAACAATGGGCATTGGTGATAAGATGATTCGATGCACAATCGGCATTGAAGACACTCAAGATCTTTTAGACGATTTCACCCAAGCATTACAGGATTAATATTATGTCTTCAGAAAAAAGTCATTATGCAACTCTTGGTGTCATAGAAGACGCCGAAACAAAGGTAATAAAAGCGGCTTATAAAGCATTAGTTAGCATTTATCACCCCGATCGTAATAACAATCCTGAAGACAGCAATAAAATCTATGAGATAAATGAAGCTTACGACGTATTAATGGATAAAAACAAACGCCAACAATACGATTTAATACGTAAACCGCAAGAGCATGACGCCACTCCTGAAAATTTTTCAACGAAAAAACCGTTTAGCGAAGATCCAATTGAACAAGATTGGTTTGTAGCTGAAGGGTTTTTCCCATTATTAAAAACTCAATTTGCACAACTCTCTAAAATCTCATGGAACTTGGCCTTTGCGTTTCGTTTAGAGTTATTAGACAGTCAAAATTTTCAAGATTCAAAACGAATTTTTAATGAAATAAAATATGAATACCTTGCTAAGTATTTTGGGAAAAACCCCGATATTCTATGGTTTGCTGAACAGCTTATTATCAACAAACATGTACAAGCCGCGTTAGATTTAAATAACTATATTAAAGTGATGGGCAAAAGCATCACAATAAGCAGTGTTCGAGAAAGAATCACTCAAATTTACCCTCATATTAATGTGCCTGTTCATGTATCCAAACAAGAAAAACAATTTAAAAACCTTTATCGTTATCTTAAAAACCCAATCAAAATAAATCAAAACAACGCTCTTGAAGCCATTGAATATTACGTAAAACATCAAAAAGGCAAACTGAATAAAAACTGGCGTAATCACTATACGTTAGCAATGGACAACCAAACCCTTCAGTTTAAAAAATTTGAAGAATTAGCGCAGTTTATTGCCGAAGGTTTTCAAAAAACTTATGGTTTTGTTTTTTAATTCCCTTTAGTTTATTCTATTTTATATTAGCTATTTAACAGATTCAATTTATATAAATTCAGCTCATCCGGTCTAAAGCATTACTCTAAACCGGCAGGTAATTGAGTCATTTTTCTCCAACGCCCACTCCCAGACTAAATCCCTTCTTAGTTATTCCTTGTTCAGACTTTCTAGTAAGAGTTAATAATGCATATTTATATTCATTATTACTAAATTCAAATCAAAAAAAAACCCCAAGCATTTCTGCTTGAGGATTATTAAATATCTAACAACTATTTTAGAAACTAGGTATTAGAAGTTATGTCTTTGAAATCATATTAATAACTACGTAAACGATCTCGTAACCATTTTCCTGACGGTGATAAATTAGTATTTACATTCCAATTACCCGTTGATGAAGCGCCTGGTTTTAGAGCCGAAGATGATTCATCTTTATCCATTAACGACCAGTTTAACCAAGAGATATTATTATCATCAAATAATTTTAACCATTTGTTGGTTTCTGATATACAGATTGTATTGTCATTTGTAGTATTTGGATAAGTCCCATAAGTCCCACCATTTGCTTGACTCATACCCCACTCTGTTGCAAATACAACCACATTATCATTAATGGCAGATTGTACTTTTGCACGAATACTATCTTTGTGAGTACAAGCATAAAAATGAACCGTGTATGCAATATTTGGATAGTTTGTTATTGGGTTTCGACCCGCATCATCCACTTCTTGTGACCAAGTTTGAGTCCCCATAATAATTAAATTATCTGGATCAATAGCACGAATAGCAGCAACCACATCTAATGCATAAGGTTTTAACACTGAATTCCATGATACATTTAATGGTTCATTATAAATTTCATAAATGATATTTGGATGATTACCATAACGACGAGCGATGTCTTCAAAAAAGGCAATGGCACCGGCTTTAATACTGCCGTCTTCGCCGTGATGAGTATGCCAATCAATAATTACATAAATACCTCGAGCAATGGCGGCATCGATCATAGCTTCAACATTTGCAAGTTCAGCTGCCTTTCCTGCTGCACCCGTTAAATAACCATCACTTTCATCCACACCCATTGCAGCGCGCACTACGTTTACTTTCCAGTCATCAACTAACGTATCCACAACATTTCGATTGTAGTATTTACTCGACCATTGGCTCCAAAACATACTCATTCCACGCAGCTGTACGTTTTGAGCACCACAACCTTTAAGTTTATTACCGTCAGTATATAAATCACCATACATTGCAACGGGTGTACCCGATGATGGACAAGCAGTACCCTGAGCTTCAACAGTTACATTAATTGAATCGGTGGTTGTTACTGAGCCGTCATTAACACTTAATGAAACTACATACGTATTAGCAGTATTAAAAGTATAAGAATAAGTAATGGATGTTGATACTTGAACATTATGCAATTTCCAAATATAGGTTAATGGAGCAGCATCTGCGTCATAAACTGCAGCAGCGAAAAATACAGAATCCCCTTCATCCACTGTTTTATTCGAACCTAAACTAACTGTAGGAGCAGTATTAGTTCCACCACCATTATTTTCAGATTTAGAAATAGACAACTGTTTGATTCTAAAAGACTGCTCTTTAAATAATTTAGTAAGGTTTAAGTTATCAAATTCAGTCTGATCATATTTAATCTCGTCCGCTAACAAATGTCGAACTGTTGCTCTAGATATAGACTCAGCAACAAAACTCACAACAGCTGGCTGTAAATCTTTAACTGATTCATATGCCAGCGTTTCAAAACCGTGATTGGCAATTTCTTTTCTATAAATCAAAGTTTCAACTGGAATCTCTAAACGCAACCATCTATTCGCGTGACCGGCTTGTAAATTTAAATTAATCGTTGCATGTACATCACCTTCTGTATCGTAATCAACGGTAGGAGATGAGTTAGGATTAGGTAAATCAACATCTAACTGAATATATAACTGAAAGTCACCATTACCATCTAAAGCGGTTATTTCGGCAGTTGTTATATGTGATGAATAAGCCGATGTAATTTGAGCTTTAGTAGGAATCGAAGAATCACTTGCGTCATAATAAAGATCTAATGTGATTGTATCCATTTCTGCAAAACTTGGGTTTGAAGCATCGATTGCATATTTAAAACCATTTGCATGGGTTTGATCCCAATCATGTAATTTCTTCACTAATACAGCATTATAAGTGTCTTTATTATTACAAGTTGAATCGCTTGCATTATAACCGGTTTGTCCAATTGAATAATCAGCCACTTGTTTGGTTAAACCCGCCCAAACACCTGTTGTTGAATTAATATGACTCCAACCATCTGCGCCATCTAATACAATATCACCAATCACTACAAACTCATCATTGATAACAGCGGTATTCACACCACAACCTTGGATAGTAGAAACCGAATACTGAGAAGGTATTGAGCTGGCAATAGGCGTGTAACTTTCATCGTCAGGCACTGGAACTGTAATGGTCACTACAATTGACTCAGTTACAGTTGTTTTACCATCTGTAACTGATAAAGTTGCAATATAACTACCTGCAGTTGAAATAGATACATAAGTCGCATGTAACGGGAACGTTTGACCATCTACTGTCCAAGAATAAGTTAATGAGTCATTGTCTGCATCGGTTGCTGAACCAGACAATACAAAACTAATGCCTTCTAATGCTGATATATCATTACCTGCATTAATTATTGGTGCTTCATTTGAAAGATCAATGATATTAACTGTCACCAAAATTTCTTTTATTACTTCATCAATTCCATCATTTACAGTAAACGTTGCAATGTATACACCGGCTACTGATATTGAATCAGGGGTAATTTCATTACCTGAGTAGGTTTGACCATTAAAACTCCAACTTGAAGTTAAAAGGTCATTATCCGCATCAGTCGCACTACCACTTAATACAATAACGTCATCTACATTTACACTAATATTTGCACCAGCTGAAACAACTGGAAGTGAATTCACAACAGTCACTAATATTTCTTGAGTGACCACATCCGTGCCATCATCAACTGTAAAAACTGCAGGATACTCACCTATTACCGATATTGAATCTGGTGAAACTGAATTACCTAAATATGTTTGATTATTAATTGTCCAGCTTGATTCTAATGGATCATTATCTTGATCACTAACAATAGCTGCTAAATTAAAAACCTCATCTCGTATAATGGTTTGATCTGCCCCTAAAAATACAATAGGAAGTCTATTAGGTACTTCTATAACCGTCACAACCATCAATTTAGTAACAGTAGCAACACCTGAAGTCACAGTATAAGTTGCGTTGTATTCTCCCACTGAATTGATAGGGTCAGGTAAAACTGTATTGCCTGGATAAACCTTGTCATTAATGTTCCAGCTGGCAGTAACCAAATCACCATCGGCATCAAATGCACTGCCTGATAATGTAAAAGACGCACCTTCATAAACAGTTATATCGACCCCAACAGTTAATACAGGAGCTGTATCAGGTGTAACAATAATGCTCAGAGTTTTTGTAACAGTATCTGTTCCATCATTTACAGTGTAAATTGCAGAGTAAGTACCTGGTGTTAAAATTGCTTCAGGTGAGACTGAATTACCCGCATAAGTTAGATTATTAACTTCCCAACTACCTGTTAATACATCTCCATCGGCATCAGAGGCACTGCCCATTAAATTAAATGACCCACCTTCAGTAACTGTAATATCTGATCCTACCGTTAATACAGGAAGTGTATTAGGCACTTCAATAACCGTTACATTAATAGTTTTTGATTCAGTAGCTGATCCATCTGATACTGTAAAAATCGCTGCATATTCACCAGCAGTATTAATCACACTTGGAGAAACAGTATTACCCGGGTATGTAAGGTTATTTATTTTCCAGCTTGACGTTAAGTTGTCATAGTCTGCATCAACAGCACTACCACTTAAACTAAATACTTCACCTTCGTAAATCGTTATATCTTCACCAACACTAACAACTGGGTGAGTATTTATTATTACACTGATTTCAATTGTACTTTCAACAGAAGCCTCGCCATCACTGACTGTTAATGTTGCATTATGGACACCAACTGTAGAAAGTGAAGTTGTTATAGACTGCCCATTGGCATAATTATTACCTAATACATTCCAGTTATAGGTTAATACATCATTATCGGCATCACTTGCTGATGCATTTAAAGTAAAATTATCACCCGCCTTAACGATTTGGCTAGAACTCATATTCCCAATAACAGGGGCGCGATTCTCTGGTGCTGCCTCAACAATGACAATTGTTTCTTTTTTTGACGTTACATTTTCATCATCGGTAATAAAAACAGTAACTTTATATTCACCAGCTTCTTCAAAAGTATGATTTAAAGAAGTGTTAGATCCATAATTAACACCATCGATCTCCCATGTAACACTACTAATTTTTTTATCATCAGTAGAAGTAGAGCTATCAAATGTAACAGTTAAAGGCTCGGTTCCTGTTGATACAGAATCTTGAGTATTAACGTCACCTTGTGTTGTAATTTTGGCAACGGGAGCCGTATTGTCTACCTGTGGTTCGAAAAAATCACAACTTGCTAACATAATTGTCATACAAGAAGCAGTTGCTATATGCTTTATCATATATTCACCTATAAATAATTATGGAGACATTATATTACATAAGTAGTATGTCGATCAATTTACACCCAGCCTCTTTTACACTTTTTAACCCTATTCATTACATATATATAACATTAAATTCACTTATTCGATCAATAAATAGCCATATGTCATAATTAATGCTTTTCAGAATTTTTGATTTATAATTAGAACCCATTATCTGCCTTTACAAACTATGATGTTTAGGCTGCGTTAGTCGATTTATTCACCCCTGCCCCACTCTTTTGCAATTTATTGTAATCTAGCATTTGCGTTACATATAAAGTGACTAATAACTACATTTGAAACGGTTAGAGTGGTGTGTTTTAAATAGTTAGAAGGTTATGTTTTTGGTTATATTTTAAAATTGTGTTGCTGTTCATTTCACTAGATTGAAACAATAAGCCTTTTGAATAAATACATATTTTGATAACCGATGATTTTATGAATTAATACTGTAAATACGGTGGTCAAAAGGAAGTGATTAAATATAGAAATGGGATATTAATTAGCAAATTTAGACGGTAACAATAATCATCTTAGAAACGTCAATTAACCAGATCTTTTAGTAATTTATTCTTGTTTTAAAAAAGAAACCGACCCAAAACCTGACGTTTATATTACTTATTTAAAGCAAAAAAAAGCCTCTATTGAGGCTTTTTATATTTTTTTGCAGCGCGATTACTTAGCCACCAATGTACACTTAAACCCACTATCAATTTAAGCGATTAATTTCAATCGTAACGGGCATCATTTAGTCGATCTTTAAGCCACTGACCAGAAGGTGATAAATCATTATTAATCCAATCACCCGTGATCGAAGCACCTGGTATTAATGCTGAAGATGATTCATCTTTATCCATTAACGACCAGTTTAACCATGAGATATTATTGTCATCAAATAATTCCAACCATTTTTCAGTTTCACTTATACAAATCGTATTATCATTAGTGGTATCAGGGTAAGTACCATAAGTACCACCATTTGCTTGGCTCATACCCCACTCAGTTGCAAATACTACCACGTCATTATTAATAGCCGACTGCACTTTCGAACGGTAACTAGCTTTGTGTGTACAAGCATAAAAATGCACTGTGTAAGCAATATTTGGATAGGATGTTATTGGATTACGCCCCGCATCATCTACCTCTTGAGACCAAGATTCAGTACCCATAATAATTAAATTATCTGGATCAATAGCACGAATCGCAGCAATCACCTCTAATGCATAAGGTCTTAAATCCGAATCCCATGATACATATAATGGTTCATTATAGATTTCATAAATGATATTTGGATGCTGCCCGTATCTTGTAGCAATATCTTCAAAGAACTCAATCGCACCTTGTTTCACATTGATTATTTTAGTTGTGGCACCCACAGTTATTTCTAAACCGATGGATTCACCATGATGTGTATGCCAATCAATCAATATATAAACACCACGAGCAATCGCCGCTTCAATCATAGTTTCAACATTTAAAAGCTCGGCTGTTTTTCCTGCAGAACCCGTTAAATAACCATCACCAGCATCCACACCCATAGCAGCACGTAATACATTCACATTCCAATCATCTACCAATGTATCCACAACACCTCGGTTGTAAAATTGACTAGACCATTGACTCCAGAACATACTCATTCCACGAAGCTGAACTTCTTGACCACCACAACCTCTAAGTTTATTACCATCAGTGTAAAGATCACCATACATTTGAACGGGAGTGCCTGATGTAGCACAAGTATCACCAGCATCATCAACAGTGATTGTTACTGATTTAGTTGTAGTCACAGTACCATCATTCACTGATAGCGAAACTACATAACTACCCGCTTGAGTAAAGGTTTTGTTAAAGTTGTTAGTCGTAGAATAATTTGAATTATCAATTTTCCATTGGTAATTTAAAAAATCAGCATCAACATCATTAACCGTTGAAATAATAGAAACAATATCACCTTCATCAACTGTTTGATTGGCACCAATAGAAACAGTAGGTGCGGTATTACTTCCACTACCTGCTTTAGAAATCGACAACTGTTTAATTCTAAAAGACTCTTCTTTAAATAATTTAGTTAGATTTAAGTTATCAAAAGCGCTTTGATTATTTTTAATATTATCTGGTAATGCATGCCTTGCTGTTTCTCTTGATTTTGACTCAGCAACAAAACTGATTTTATTAGGTTGAAGATTTTTAATAGAGTTATACGACACCACTTTCACCCCCCAGTTTGCAGTCTCCTCTCTAAAGATCAAACTGTTTACAGGAATCTCTAAACGTAACCATTTATTAGCTTGTGCCGCTGTAAAATTCAGATTAAGGGTGCCATGTACATCCCCTTCAGTATCGTAATACTCAGTGGGTGGACTAGTTGGATTAGGTAAATCAACGTCTAATTGAATATCTAATTGAAACTCACCATTTCCATCTAAAGCCGTAATTTGTGAAGACGATAAATGTGAAGAATAAGCCGATGTGATTTGAGTCTTATTAGGAATTGAAGAATCATTTGCGTCGTAATAAATATCTAATGTAATTGTATCCATTTCGGCAAAACTTGGATTTGAAGAATCTATTAAGTATTTAAAACCATTTGAATGCGCTTGATCCCAATCGTGAAGTTTTTTAACTAATACAGCATTATAAGTTTTTATATTATTACAAGCTGAATCCGTTGCGTTATAACCATTTTTATCAATATCATAATCAGATTTTTGCTTAGTTAAACCATTCCAATCACCTGAGGTAGAAGCGATAT
Source organism: Pseudomonadales bacterium (assembly GCA_022968985.1). Taxonomy (GTDB): domain Bacteria; phylum Pseudomonadota; class Gammaproteobacteria; order Pseudomonadales; family Natronospirillaceae; genus Marinicellulosiphila. The sequence continues at coordinate 16,952 of JALJPK010000042.1, forward strand.
GACTCCAACCTTCTGCAGTACCTAATACCACATCACCAATCACTAAAAACTCATCATTTGGTACAACTGTATTCACACCACAATTTTCAATTGTTGATAATGAATACTGTGCCGGCATTGTACTTAAACCAGCTACATAATATTCATCATCTGTAATTACAACATCGGCATTAATAGTGACAGTAACAGAATCGGTTCTTGTACTATTGCCATCCGACACACTCAAAACTGCTATATACGAACCTGCAGTGGCAATTGAAGCATTTACTGCTGCTCCTGGGTAAGTTTGATTATTAACTGTCCAAGAATAAGTTAACAAATCTGAATTCGCATCGGTAGCAAAACCTGACAATATAAAATCCCTCCCCGCTAATGCAATTACATTATTTCCAGCATCAACTACTGGCGCAGGGTTAAGATCATCTACGGCACTCACTGTTACGTACAATGTTTTTGTTTTTGTCACTGTGCCATCAGATACAGAATAAACGGCATCGTATATACCAGCAGTTGTAATACCAGATACAGAAACCGTATTACCCGGTTGTGTTTGATTATTTATCGTCCAGGTTGCAGTTAATAAATCGCCATCACCATCTATAGCACTGCCTATTAATATAAAACTAACATTTTCATCAACATTAATGTTTGAACCCACAGTTAACACAGGGGCATTATTTTCAATATTAAGTGCAGTTACCGTTACCCAAAGTGAATCTGTGCGAATAACCGTTTGATCCGTTACTGTATAAATAGCTTCGTATAAACCTGCTTCATTTATGACAGTTTTAACTGTATTACCAGGATAAATATTATTATTAACACTCCAGTTAGTGGTTAATAAATCACCATCTTCATCCGTTGCAAAACCACTTAAAATAATATCTTCGCCAACACTTACATTTACATCAGAACCAGCACTAACTACAGGAGCTTGATTTTGAGCTTCAACGTTAATGTAGGTTGTTTTAATTGATTCCAAACCCTCATTATCCGTCACTGTAAGTTGCACTATGTAAGTACCTACCTCAGTAAAATCATAATCCAAAATAGAGGCCGACCCTGCATCTTCCCCATCAACTTTCCAAGCAACACTACTGATTTGATTGTTATCCGTAGAAGTTGAGCTGTCGAATTTCATTGTTAAAGGCGCGGTACCTGTATATTGACCATCAATCAACACTACCGAATTTTGAGAATCTTGTGTGCTTTGAGCCGTAAAACTGGCTATGGGATTGCCACTAGTATCTTCTGAACTTGCAACATCGCAACCTGCCAACAAGAGTGTCAGACAAGATGCGCTAGCTAGATGTTTAATCATACGGTCGCCTTTTTTATTAATAATTATGTTGCCATTGTATTACTTAGCAGGTCGGCTATCAATTTACACACTGTGCAATTTTTTTAACAATTGAGTAAAAAACAACATAAACAAATATTAAAACGATTTTGTAATTAACATACATGAAACATACAATTACATTTTTTCTTTTGCAGTGTGAGTGATAAATGCTATTTTCTGCCTGCGAGCCTTACACTTTATAGTGTTTACTTTTTTTGACTTAAATAATGTTTTATATACAGCATTACAATTACTGCAACGGTTGCACAAAGCCAATAATAAAAAACGTGTCTGCTTCACAGCTATCTAATTAAGTCGAATTGAATTGATTTTTATTGTAATTCCCGTGAAAAAAGCCAGTTTTGTGACACAATAGACACAAACAAACCCATATAGCCGTCTTTGAACTGTCAATAAAACGTAAAATCACGAATAAATAAATATATAAGCACACATATGACTCAAGTAGACAGCATCATTTTAAGTGGTTTTATCGTCACCGTTAACCCAGAATTTGAAATTCTAAAAAACCATTGTTTGGTCATACATAACGGCCAAATTCTAGCCATATTAGAAAACGATCAAACTCAATACACATCAAATCAGCTCATTGATCGAACCGAACACATTATAATGCCAGGGTTAATAAACGCACATAACCATGCTGCGATGACTTTACTTCGTGGCTACGCCGATGACATGGGTTTGATGACTTGGCTTAATGAGTATATTTGGCCAGCCGAAGCCAAGTGGGTAAACGATGATTTTGTCTACACAGGCACACAATTAGCCATTGCTGAAATGCTCAAAAGCGGAACTACCTGTTTCAGTGATCAGTATTTTTTTCCGCTAGCATGTGCAAAAGCGGTGGATGAGTCAGGTATGCGCGCACAAATTGCGCCGCCCGTTATCGACTTTGCCAACAACTGGGCAAAAGACGCACAGGATCATATCGATCAAACTTTAGCACTTGCCAAACAGTATAAAAATCACGAGCGTATTAGTATTGCTTTTGGCCCACATGCACCTTATACAGTAAGTGACCAACCACTAACTGATATTGCAGCATTAAGTAAACAACAGCAATTACCCGTCCACATCCACATTCATGAAACTGCATTTGAAGTAAACGACGCCGTAGAAAAATTAGGCAAACGCCCGCTGGCACGTTTACACGAATTGGGTTTATTAAATAAAAATTTACAAGCCGTACACATGACACAGTTAAACGATGATGAGATTCAATTACTTGTAGAACATCAAGTCAGTGTGGTGCATTGCCCACAAAGTAATCTAAAACTCGCATCCGGTATCTGCCCAATTACTGCGTTAACTAAAGCGGGTGTGAACGTATGTTTAGGCACAGATGGCGCGGCAAGTAACAACGATTTAGATTTATTTTGCGAAATGCGCACCGCCGCATTATTGGCAAAAGGCACCACAGGTGACCCAACATCCATCAGCGCCGAACAAGCCATAAAAATGGCCACAATAAATGGGGCGAAAGCTTTAGGATTGAGTGCTAAAATAGGCAGCTTAGAAGTAGGCAAACAAGCCGATTTTTGTATTATTGAATGTAATCACTTAAATACATCACCTATGTACAACGTGGCATCAAGTTTGGTTTACAGCACAAACAGCGCACAGGTTAGCGACGTCTATGTAAATGGTGTATGTCTACTGCAAGACAAACAACTATTAAGCCTTGATGAAACATCATTAATGCAACAAGCCAAACAGTGGCAGTTAAAAATAAGCCAAACGAGTTCAACTTAACTCAGCCAGAATTTAAAAACAGACAGCGTAGCCGATCAATATAATTGATGGGTAATAGACTAAAGAGATAAAATATGACAACTGACAACGCCACTGACAACACTACAAACAATATAAACAACAACGTTGATCCACATGAAATAGAAAAATTCTCGAGTCTAGCCAGTCGCTGGTGGGACCCACAAAGTGAGTTCAAACCTCTACACGATTTAAACCCAGTACGTGTGGCGTATATTGATTCACACGTTGACCTAACAGGCAAAACGGTTTTAGACCTAGGATGCGGTGGTGGCATATTAACTGAGAGTTTGGCCAAACGCGCCAAAACAGTAAAAGGCATCGACATGGCAAAAGCGTCAATTGACGTAGCCACATTACACGCCCTAAGTGAACAAATTGAAAATATCGATTACGAAGTGATACGTGCAGAAGATTTGGCAGAACTTGAACCACAAAAATACGACGTAATTTGCGCAATGGAAATGTTAGAGCACGTACCGCAACCACAATCGATTTTAAATGCGATACGCAAACTATTAAAACCCGGCGGCACCGTATTTTTATCCACTATTAATCGTAATCCAAAATCGTATTTATTCGCAGTAATAGGCGCCGAATACGTTTTAAAATTATTACCCAAAGGCACACACGATTATAAAAAATTCATCAAACCTTCAGAGTTAGCAAAAATGTCACGTGTTGCAAAATTACAATGCATCGACACTAAAGGCATGAATTATCATCCATTATTTAAAAGTTTTGATTTAAGTGATGATGTCTCTGTTAATTATTTAATGACGTGCAAAGGTTAAAAAAAATGAACAACTTTTATAACGAACTTTTTTCAACTAAAAACCAAAGCACTTTTTCTAAAAGTAGCGATGCATTAAAAGATCAGGTGATATTAATTACAGGTGCATCAGACGGCATTGGCAAACAGTTAAGTATCGACTTTGCCAAACGTGGTGCCACGATAATTATGTTAGGGCGCACTCAAAAAAAATTAGAAGCCATTTATGATTTAATCGTAAAAGAAGGCGGCGCTGAGCCATTAATTTTACCGATTGATTTAATAAAACTAGACGACACCCAAGCATTAACTATTTTTAACGCCGTAGGTGAGCAGTTTGGAAAATTAAACAGCATCATCCACTGCGCTGCGGTATTAGGCCAACAAACCCCCATCAGCAACATCCACCAATCAAGCTGGCAACAAGTGATGCAAACCAATGTAGAAGCCGCATTTATATTAACCAAAAATGCGATGCGTCTATTAAACAATACAACCGACAGTTCTGTGATATTTAATACATCAAGTGTGGGTAATCAAGGCCGAGCATATTGGGGAGCATACAGCGTTAGTAAATTTGCAGTTGAAGGTTTAGCGCAAGTTTTAAATGACGAGCTAAATACAACCTCAACCACCCAAGTGTTTTGTGTTAACCCAGGGGCAACAAGAACAGGAATACGCGCACAAGCTTACCCAAGTGAAAACCCAGCCCTAATAAAAACAAGCGACACATTAAGCGCAATTTATGGGTTATTAATAAATAATAAACAACGTGGTTACGACAACATACGTTTTAATGCCGATGACTTTTTAGTTTAATTAATATAAAAGCAATTAATTAAAAGCTCTGTTGAAAGCCTAGCGAAAGGAAACCTTTCTTGGATTTCCATTCGCGTTTTAGTTTAATTAATATAAAAACAAAACGTTTAATAAGATAACGACATTCATATTTTTCGTAGGGTTGATATTTATATCAAATAGATCTTAAATATTTTTCGATATAAATATCGACCCTACAGTATTAATATTATCATCACACTGGCAACTAGGCTTTGATCGATAAAAATCGTAAGGTTGATATTTATCGCTACAGGGATGTAGTAAATTAGAATAATGCAGGAGCAATTATCGATATCAAATATTTTCTAAACTTTAATTTTTTTGTAATTTAAAAAAGGAAACATTATGTGTGGTTACTTCGCAAACTTAACCCCAACAAAAGAAATCATCGAAGTAAGTAATCAATTAAACCTGCAATTACCAGGCGAACCTGCTCGTGCTTATCAACGCCAAACCTTTAATGCCCTAGTCACCAAAGACAACAACAAAATTCAAGCGCAACAAGCCATGTGGTGGTATGCGTTAAAATTTGAAAACGATGAATTTAAAGTAGACGAACGTATAACAAGTTTTAATGCACGCGACTTAAATAAACCATTATGGAAAGAAGCATTCGAAGTTCGAAGAGGCTTGGTATTTGCGACTCAAATAGGTGAAAGCCAAATAACAGGCAAACATAAACAACAATATTTAATGCAATCCAAAGCAGGTTTTGCCTTAGGTTGTGTGTATCAAGACTGGTATCATCCTAACGGATCGTTTATGAGATCGTTTGCTGTTATCACCCGTGAACCGAACCCAAAGTACGCACAATATCACAGTAAATCCACCCCACTTTTTTTACCACTAGAAGTCGATATTTTAGATAAATGGTTATCACCTGGACCACTTGATGAATCTTTGAATCGTTATACGCAGCAAGCAATTTTAACCTGTGATTTTGATGTATTGCCAGTTCAATCTTATCAACAATTGGATTCTTTGTTACCACCTTTTGAAATGTTACGAGATTAAAGTCAGCATATTTTTACCTGTAGGTCGCGGCTTTCCGCGTCAACTGAAGTCTATAGCGGGTAGCTGAAAGTATACAAAGCTATCACCTTGCATTTTTTAGAGCCCTATATTGATACGATCAGCCCCAACAAACAATCTCAAAGCATTTTTTTCCTCTAAGAATATAAAAAGTCCAGAAGTGCATTAATATTTTTAACGTTATATAAAACAGTTAAATTCTATAACAAGTCATATGTGAATATGTTCAACATTACTCTATTTTAGCTCTACAGCGTTTTGCGGCAACTGACGAGATATTTCCATTCAACCGACATTACAGTTTGTAAATCAGTAACCATGGTACTTTAAGTACACTTTTAAAGTGACCGACTATTTCGAGTATTGCGTCATAAAAAACGGATGGCCGGATATATTTGGCAATACATCAATAAATTGGACAGGTAAAAGCCAGCGGGATCCGATAGGTATTAAACTTTAAAGGGATAGTGTATTTAAACCCAATATTTAATATTCATAATTACAATAATAATTATTGAATTTTGTATCCACATGAAATATCTCCCCCTGATAATGTCGCTCTATTTGGGTTTTCCAGAGTTTTGCGACAGCTGACGGGATATTTCCAATCAACCGACATTACAGTTTGTAAACCAGTTATCATCGAGCCTTCAAGCTCTTTTAATGTGACTGACTATTTCGAGCATTACGACATAATAAAAAGGATGAACTGTTTACTTGTATCGTACATCCATTAAGTAGACAGGTACATTTTCGCGAGACCATATAGGTGTTGGACTTAAGAGCGATTGGTCGGTATAGTTTTGTTTTAAAATTAAACAAATAAACGAACAGCATTTATTCGATCTTTGTCATATATATAGTTGTTAGGCACATCAGTATGAATATATTTGAAACTTTTAGAGTTAAATGGATAAAAGAAGAACTCGACGTTCAGCCTGGGTGCGATGAAAATAACATTATTAAGTGCTTTGAAATATTTGGAATAACACCACATAAAGATTTAATATTACTTTATAGTACGTTAAATGGCATAGAGTGTATGGATGATGAGTACTTTACTTTATGGACATTAAAGCAAATTATTGAAGAGAATAGCTCTGATTCTGAATTAGAAAGAGCGTTGAAATACGGCGTTAGTTTTGGGGATTACTGTGTAAATTGTTGGGAATATAGAGTTAATAATAAAGGTGAAGTTTTAATAGATTATGATAATAATCGAGAACCTATATTAAGATCAAATTCAGTTTCAGATTTTTTTGAACTAATGAGACTAAACCCAAACAAAGCTCTCGATTAATATGCCTAACAAAGTTGATTAAGACCGATGCAAACACTCCTCTTCTTTGGTGTTTCGCTTCGCGAAGTATTACACAAAAGAAGATCCGTGCTCGCACGGCTTATCAAGGCGTTATGTGTCACGGCTTCGAGGTCATTAATGTTATCAGCAGAAGATTTTGCGGTTCAGTCCAGAAATGAAAAGAGGGAAATGGAATTATCTAAACTATTACGTACTAAAAATATGGATGAAAGATGGGAGTATATTTCTACAGCACTTGATGCTGATAAAATCTCAAATTTACCAAATGCATTAGTAATCGCGCATAGAATAAAGTTGAGCAAAGATTGTTTATATAAAATTTTAGATATTAGTCTTCTACGGGCAGATCCAAGCTCAATGAACTGGTATTTGAGTGCTGTTATTTCTGGTTTAGGTTACCAAGCTGTTGTTTCATATTTTAGAAAGAAAATTGAATCGAATACTGAGCAAGTAGGTATGGCTCTATATTTTTTGCCTAATCTACCTTTAACAACTAGCGAAATACAAAGTAAGCAAATAATCAAACTACGCCAAGAGTTTAAAGCACACGTTAATGCATGTGATATAGTGTCACCATATTTAAAGGCTTGTGTCAGAAATTAAAAGACACATAACAAAACTAATTAAAACCGACGCAAAACACTCCGCTTTCATTGTGTTTCGCTTCGCGAAGTTTACACAATGAAAGCTCTGCGTTTTTGCGCGGTTTATTAGAGCGTTATATGACAAGCGACTATTATCACTCATCGAATAACATAGAAAAATGATAATACACGCAATTCATTCTCTATTTTATACGGATTGTTTTGTTAAATAAAAAGGGATTAATATGTACTCTATTCGTTTCAAAATAAAATTTATTGAGGAAGTCCCACATATTGATAGAATGAAACTAATGTGCGAGCTACTTGAACTTCCACAGAAAAATGGAATTAAGGCAGAAAATCTCTACTGGTACAAAATTAAGCATGATGGTCTAGTAACATTTTGGTCAGCAACGTATGAATTAACCAAAATTATTGAAACGTGGTTGATAGAAAAAATAAAAGTAGAGTATTTAATCTGTATTAAACCAAAATTGATATTGGGTATAGATGGAACATTATGACTGGGACAAGGTGTGAAAATTCCCACTTTGACAACTTCCATAATTCATTTTAATGTGGCATATATTGAGATGTCATATAACAAAGGCAATTAAGACGGACACCTAACACTTGGCTGGTGTTCGTTCCTCACGGTAGATTATAGCCAAGTATTATTTGCCGCTTATTGCGGGCGTTATATGGCACTTCGATTTGTATAAAATACCTTTATTAATATTTGTATCATGAGTGTCATTTTGTAGTTAACGAGTCTGTGGTTAATTTGCATTCAAAATACTTTTATCACTCAATGGCAAACAGGCTTACATAAAACTGTATCAGCCATTGCATGGGCGGTTTATAAATCTCGACTTTCAGGGTATTATTTAGCTCCACAAATTAATTTAGTGGCTATCAAAAGTAATCGTTTTTAGCGCCATATAACAAAGCTAATTAAAACCGACGCAAAACACTCCGCTTTCTTTGTGTTTCGCTTCGCGAAGTATACACAAAGAAGGCTCCGCATTTTACGCGGTTTATTAGGGCGTTAGCTCTACGAGGTATATCAATGTTTCTTAACGCATCATTCACACATCTTGTAAAAACTACATATTATTGGCAGTTATATTTATTTTGGTTTATTGCGGTTGTAACTGGAAATGTTCTACTAAGTCTTGATTTTGAAAAAAGTGGGAATATATTTATCTTATTCTTTGCTCTTTATTATTCATTTTTTCACTTCGGCATTCTATTTGTAAGAAAATTTAAATTAGCAGTAACCCGTAAAAATGCATTCTGGAGTAAATGGCATACTTTTGGAATCTCATGTCACTTTATAATCGGTTTGGTTTTTAGTATGCTCTATTTAATGAAAGTAATCGGCTAAACGAAAGCTAACAAAGGCAATTAAATCGGACATCAAACACTTGGCTGCTGTTCGTGCCTCACAACAATTATAGCCAAGTATTTTCTGCCGTTTATTGCGGCGTTATACGTCAGGAGTACCATTTGAAATTTTCTCACTATGCTAATAATGAAGAGCCCGCGTTCGATGTTTTTACTAAATGTCACGAAATTGTATTCAAAGACAGCGATGGTAACACTGAATATTTAGATCGACTGAGTGAAGAAGCAAAACTTGTTTATCTTATTTGGTGTTTTGATGGTGAAATCCATAACGGTGGTTTTGATCAATTATTTTTTAATTCACTTGGAAATCATTGCGAAGAAATACTTAAATATTTGAAATTAATAAATGCAAATAAGTCAATTGAGTTATTACAAAAGTCGATAAAATGGTTCCCTAATAATTTACCACCAAGTAATAGGGCCAAAAGGCAAATATTAGTTTTAGCTCTTGAAGATAATGAAGAATACCAAGATGAAATGGAAGAACTTGATTCAATATTTTATGAATATGAAGACAACCTTGCAGAGTTATTAAACAAATATGTTAAATCAAATTCTCAGGCAAATATAAACGTATAACAAAACTAATTAAAACCGACGCAAAACACTCCGCCTTCTTTGTGTTTCGCTTCGCGAAGTATACACAAAGAAGGCTCCGCGTTTTGCGCGGTTTATTAGAGCGTTATACGCAAGAAATATGAAATCACCTGAAATTAAAGATTGGGATTGTATTGAATATGATCCAATAGGAAAATGGATTCCTGACGATCCTGCGGAAGTAGACTTTTGGTTAAATATGACAATTGGAATCAAAGGTGAAACTGGTGGGGATAATTTTCTAGTTCATATTGTTACTGAAAAGTTAATTTCACAATTAGAAAATAGATCACACATTCTTGTTGTTCCATACTATTTCGGCATGAATGATATAATCGAAAGGGTTAATGTTATCTTAGAATCTTGCCACGATTTAAATTGGTCAGGTATGGCAGAGCAAATTTCTAAAATATATTATTGGGAATTTGAATCTATGCGCTAATGCGTATAACAAAACTAATTAAAACCGACGCGAAACACTCCGCCTTCTTTGTGTTTCGCTCCGCGAAGTATACACAAAGAAGGCTCCGCGTTTTGCGCGGTTTATTAGAGCGTTAGATGTCCAGCAATTATTAATTTTCATTATATAGCTGGGATTTAGTTTGTTAATTGTTGGTTTCTAGTTCCGGCATTAGTTGTCAATTATGCTTTATAGCCTTACTTTACAAAGTGTTTCGTCATTCGTCGGCAAATTTAGTACAATTGTTTTTTTATCAAGTTTTCCATACTGTCTAGAACTATGTGAGTATAGAAAGCATCAATTTATATATGGTGGCTTTTAAAATTATTGTCATCTAACAAAGGCAATTAAGGCGGACACCTAACACTTGGCTGGTGCTCGTTCCTCGCGGTAGTATAGCCAAGTATTATTTGCCGCTTATTGCGGCGTTATGTGCTTGAGTGATTATGAATCTATTAAATTTTGAACTTGCAGATGATTTTATAGCTATTGATTATAATGGGGAATATCTAGACCTTCATAATAATTATGACTTCTATGGATTTGAATATATAACAAGTAAACGGAAACTAATTTTCACTTGGAATCGATCAAATAAAGAATGGGTATCGAAAACTAGTCCAAATCAAATCGTACTTGAATTTAATGGTGTGTCACTTTTCAAATGTAAAGAGAGAGATGGAGAAACACCATTTTCGGAAGACGATTGTTTAAGTTCAATTGGTTTTATTGGAAATGATCTAATTGATGAAATTGAAGGTTTTTCTCAATCTAAACCAACTATTGGCTGTGAGCATTTAAATTTATCATTTGAATCAGGTTTTGCTGTTAAAATTGAAGCCTTAGATGTAGTTTGTAACACTAAAAGTAAATCTTAAAATTCCGTACATCACATAACAAAGCTAATTAAAACCGACGCAAAACACTCCACCTTCTTTGTGTTTCGCTTCGCGAAGTATACACAAAGAAGGCTCCGCGTTGTTGCGCGGTTTATTAGAGCGTTATAAATTATGAAAACGTTTTCGTCTATAAATACATTCAAGCCATCATTTGATACTAAAATTTTTCTAATAGGATTAATTTCTGTTGTTTGCTCAATATTATTAATTCTAGGTGTCCATATGTTACTTATTGGAGTATGGATAGCCTCATTTGTATATTTAATACTTTCAAATAGGAATAACCCTGATTTGAATACTTTATGCAAAATAAGTTTAAAGGAAAGTTCATTCTTATATCAAGAATTAGATTCAGAGTATCAGGTTGAAATTGAATTTAACAAAATAATTAGCATTGAAACTAAGTTATTTAGAAATATCGATTATGTTATTATTTCAATCAAAAATAACTTCGAACTTACATGTATTAATCTTGATAATCAGGATGAATTTGTGAATTTAGCTCGTATTCAAGCCAATTTATAACAAAGTTAATCAAAATCGACGCAAAACACTCCGCGTTTTTGCGTGGTTTATTAGAGCGTTATACGACTAGAGGTACATCATGAATTTAAAATTTTATGCTGAAGAGGTGTGTTATTCTGAAGCTTTAGATGGGGAAATTATTCAGTTAGTTTTCCAAGAATTTCCTGATCCCGACATTGAAATTGATTACACTCAAAAAGACGTAAAATTACCGGAATCTATAAAACATATTACGTTTTCTGCTAATTATGAATTTCCTCCTTACACTATTTCGGTTTCTTGGTATGATGGGGTTGAAGAGGATGGCGGTGAGTTAATTAAAAAGATTGAGCTTACCGATAATGTTCTTAAATTACTTTTAGAAAATAATTTTAATTTTGAAGTTGAATTTCAAACTGATGACATTACTTTAAAAAATATCGAACAGTTTTTATTGAGTGAGAACAGCTAATTAAGTCAGTATCTTATTAATAATTATGGGTTCATATAGATATTAACTTAGATATTAATTAAAAAAACTTGTACCAATATACGTGAATATGTCTTGGTTTTGGCAATGGTGCCGCAATATCAAAAATCAAAACCAATACACTCGATCAATGAAAAAAGTAGAATTAAATAATCATAATTATAAGGCAAATAAAAAAATGAAAGAATCTAGAGATTACCTTGAAATGACGTTTCGCTCGATTGAATGTTTTTCTAATGATGGAAAACTAGATGCCAAAGAACTTGGTGAAATTCTAGCTATCGCTGAAAAAGATGGAAAAATTGATAACAACGAAATTCGTGTATTAAGAAATATTATTTCCAAAATAAAACCAAGTGAAATTGATTCCGATATGAAGGACATGCTTAAAAAAGTTTCTGATAAGGTTAATGCATAATTACATAACAACTGTATGTGATATTTTAACGCTTAATTTAAAAGTAAAAAAAAAGCGCAAAGAAATTATTCAAAGCGCTTAAAATTAAACTGTTAAATTTAACTCAAAGTGACATTTAAATTGTGTTAATCGAGGCGAAAAAAACAAACATACTGGAGTATGTGAATATTTTTCAACAAGAGTAGAGTATTGAATATGGATGTCAGTAGTCGTTTTTGTATTTTAGTTTTGACGCGGCAAGCCACGACCTACATGTTATATATGTAAAAAAACACAAAAAAAGCGCAAAGAAATTAATCAAAGCGCTTAAAATTTAATTCAGGGTGCGTTTAAAATTACGCTGAGAGGAGAGAAAAAGAGCATACAAGTGTATGTGATCTTTTCTCAACGAAGCGCCATTTTAAAAGTGCAATGATTTAAATTTTAGTGTTTGTGTCCACCTTCGCCGTGAACATGTCCGTGCTCAACTTCTTCTGAAGTGGATTCACGAACTGTTGCTACTGTACCAGTAAAGTGCAAGTTTTTGCCTGCCATTGGGTGGTTACCATCTACTGTGATGTCATCACCTTCAATTTCAATCACTGTAAAATGCGCTACTTTACCGTCATTTTCAGCTGTAAACATCATACCGATTGTTAATTCTTCAGAACCTTGTAACTGTTGACGTGTTACTGAATGCACTAAATCAGGGTTAACTAAACCGTAACCGTCTTTAGCGTCAATCGATACTTCAAATGCTTCGCCTGCTTCTAGGCCTTCAAGTGTTTGCTCTAATCCAGGAACGATGTTCGCGCCGCCGTGAAGGTATGTTAATGGTTCTTGGCCTTCAGATGTATCAACCACTTCGCCGTCATCATTTTTTAATGTGTAGTGGAAAGCCGCTACGCTATTGTTTGTGATTTTCATAATTAACTCATTTAACCTGCCAGTGAATGTCTTCACCAGATTTAATTGGTACAACTTGATCATCACCAAGAGGGAGTGTAGTAGGTGTCTTCCAGTTTTCTTTTGTTAATGTCACCTTGTCTTTATTAGTTTCTAAACCATAAAACAACGGACCATTTAAACTGGCAAAGGCTTCTAATTTGTCTAACGCGTTATGTTCATCAAATACTTCAGCATAAAACTCTAATGCTGCGTGGGCGGTGTATGATCCGGCACAACCACAAGCGGCTTCTTTTTTGTCTTTACTGTGTGGTGCGCTGTCTGTGCCTAAAAAGAATTTTTTATCACCAGAGGTAGCAGCTTGCACTAACGCTTGTTGATGTGTATTTCGTTTTAGAATTGGTAGACAATAATAATGTGGGCGTATGCCACCGGCTAACATATGGTTGCGGTTAAACATTAAATGATGCGCGGTAATCGTAGCGGCAATATTGTTGTTTTGTGTTTTAACAAAATCAACCGAGTCTTTAGTGGTGATGTGTTCCAATACAATTTTTAATTCAGAAAAATCTGCCACTAAAGGTTTTAATACGGTTTCTAAAAAGATCGCTTCACGATCAAAAATATCAATGTGGCTGTCTGTTACTTCGCCGTGTACTAATAACTTCATACCGACTTCTTGCATGGCTTCTAATGCTGGGTAAATCAGTTTAACGTCTGTTACACCTGAATCAGAGTTTGTAGTGGCGCCAGCTGGATATAATTTAGCGGCAACAATTTTGCCTGTCGCAAACGCTTTTTTAATTTCTTGTGGGCTGGTTTTGTCTGTTAAATATAACACCATCAACGGTTCAAACTGTGAGCCCGCGGGTATATGCGCTTTAATACGATCGTAATACGCTAGTGTGTTTTCTGTATTGGTTGTGGGTGGCATAAGGTTCGGCATAATAATCGCACGACCCATATAACGGCTCACGTCTTTTACTGTGTCTTTTAATGCAACACCATCACGTAAATGGATGTGCCAGTCATCGGGGCGGATGATTTCTAATGTGTTTTGATCGGTTGTAGAAGTTGTAGTTGTCATAATAATTCTTATATAAAAAAGTTATATTTTTGGTCGATTTATTTTGTCGATTTATTTCGTATTGGTCATACTTAATGCCATCGCTTCAGCTACGCGAATACCATCTACACCAGCGGATAAAATACCACCGGCATAACCTGCGCCTTCGCCTGCTGGGTATAACCCTTTAGTGTTAATACTTTGATACGTTGCGTCGCGTTTGATGCATAACGGCGATGAGGTACGAGTTTCGGCAGCGGTTAATACCGCGTCAGGTCGAGCAAACCCTTTGATTTTTTTATCAAAAGCAGGGATCGCTTCACGTATTGCTTCGTTGGCATAGTCAGGTAATAAAACAGATAAATCCGTTAATGTAATAC